>JACCXR010000488.1 GCA_013696915.1 Euzebyaceae bacterium | reverse complement strand
CGCCACCACCGCGGCCGGCGCGCAGACGGTGCTCCCCACGCGCGCGCTCGTGGAGCGGTCCGCGGTGTCCCGGTGATCGCCCAACCCCTGCATCCGGCGCGCCGGATGGTCGTCGACACCGACACGGCCTCCGACGACGCGGTCGCGCTGCTGCTCGCCGCGGCCGCCGCCGACACCACGATCGAGGCAGTGACCGTGGTCGCCGGCAACGTGCCGGTCGACCGCGGAGTGGCCAACGCGCTCGCGACCCTGGAGCTGGCCGGCGCCGGCGACGTGCCGGTCCACCCGGGCTGCGACCGCCCGCTGCTCCGTGAGCTGACCACCGCCGAGCACGTGCACGGTGCCGATGGCATGGGTGGGCACGCCCCCCCGCCGGCGGTCCGCGCGCCCGAGCGGGAGCATGCGGTCGACGCGCTGATCAGGCTGTCGCACGAGCGTCCCGGCGGGCTGACGCTCGTCACGCTAGGCCCCCTGACCAACGTCGCGACGGCCCTGTCCCGAGACCCGGCGATGGCCAAGCGCTACGCGGCGGTGTATGTGATGGGTGGCGCGGCGGATGGCGTCGGCAACGTCTCGGCCGTGGCCGAGTTCAACATCTGGGCCGACCCCGAGGCGGCGGCGATGGTCTTCGCGTCGGGCCTGCCGCTTGTCATGGTCGGCTGGGACGTGTCGCGCCGCTACGCGGTCATGCGGCCCGCCGACCAGGACCGCCTCGCAGCCCTCGGCACGGCGCGCGCGCGGTTCACGCACCGCATCAACGCGACGTTGGCGCGGTTCTGCGCGACCATCACCAAGCTCGAGGGCTACGACCTCCCGGATCCCGTGACGATGGCGATCGCCATCGACCCGGGCCTGATCCTGCGCAGCGAGGAGCTCGGCGTCACCGTCGATACCTCCTTCACCAGGATGCGCGGGATGACCGTCGTCGATCGGCTCGGCATCGAGGGCATCGCGCCGAACGTCACGGTGGTGTGGGACGTCGACGAGGACCGGTTCAAGCAGCAACTCATGGACGCCTGCGCGGCGGACGGAGGCGCCGCCGAGGCGCCAGGTCCGTGAAACCGCCGCACAGCCGAAGGAAGGGAGACGCACCATGCGACCGATTCGGAGACTCCTGAAAGTCATCGCCGTGCTCGGGCTCACGCTCACCGCCTGCGGTGTGGACGCGCCGACGGGTGAGGTCGGTGCCGCGCCGACGGGCGCCGCACCCAGCGCGCCGGCCGATGACGGCTCGGCGTCCGAGACCACCGCCGCGTCGTCCGACGACACGGCCGCCGGGCCGGACGGCGAGGAGACGGTCAGCGTGGCGCTGGTGGTCAACGGCGAGCTCGGCGACGAGTCCTTCTTCGACTCCGCCAACCGCGGGATGGAGCGCGCCCGCGACGAGCTCGGGGTGGACATTCGCGTCATTGAGACCGGCTACGAGCCGGCGTCGTGGGAGCCGGGACTGCGGTCGGCGGCCGCGTCCGGTGAGCACGACCTGATCATCACCGGCACGTTCCCGATGACCGACATCCTGGGAGCGGTCGCTGCGGACTTCCCCGACCAGCGCTTCGTGTTCTATGACGCCGGCCTGCCGGGCGTCGACAACATCTACTCCGTGACCTACGCCCAGAACGAAGGCTCCTTCCTCGCAGGCGCCTTCGCCGGGCTGGCGACGACCAGCGACGAGCTGGCCAACAGCAATCCCGAGACGGTCATCGGCTTCGTCGGCGGCCTTGACCTGCCGGTGATCAACGACTTCCTCGTCGGCTACGAGCAGGGCGCGCAGTTCGTCGACCCCGCAATCGAGGTGCTGTCCGCCTTCGCCGGCGACTTCGCGGATCCCGCCCGCGGGCTCGAGCTGGCCACCACCCAGATCAACCAGGGCGCTGACATCGTCTACCAGGTCGCCGGCGGCACGGGCCTCGGCATCATCGAGGCGGCGACGAACCTCGACCGGTACGCGATCGGCGTGGACTCCAACCAGAACCCGCTCGCGCCCGGTGTTGTCCTCACGAGCATGCTCAAGAACGTCGACAACTCGCTGTTCCGCGCCATCGAGCTGTTCCTCGACGACCAGCTGCCGTTCGGCGAGGTCGAGGTGCTGGGCATCGCCGAGGGCGGAGTCGGCCTCGCGACCGACGAGCTGTACGAGGAGCACGTGCCGGAGTCGATCCGCACCCGCATGGCGGAGATCGAGCAGATGGTGGAGAGCGGCGAGATCACGGTGGAGACGGCGCTCGAGTGACGGAGCCGATGACCAGCGGCACGGAGGCCGAGCACGACGCCGGTCCGGCCGCGGACGGCCCTTACCTCCGCATGAAGGGGATCTCGAAGGTCTACGACAACGGGGTGGCGGCCAACGATGGTGTGGATCTCGCCGTCCAGCGCGGAGAGATCCACGGACTCGTCGGCGAGAACGGGGCCGGCAAGTCCACGCTGATGAAAGTGCTCTACGGGCTCGAGCGGCCGGACCAAGGACAAATCGTCTTTCGCGGCCAGCCCGTCGAGATCGCCAGCGCGCGTGACGCGATCGCGCTGGGCATCGGGATGGTGCACCAGCACTTCATGCTGGTGCCCTCGCTCACCGTGGCCGAGAGCGTGGTGCTCGGCCGCGAGCCGCGCCGCGGGCCGTTCGTCGATCGGCGCCGCGCGGCCGCCGACGTCGGCGCGGCAGCGAAGTCCTACGGGTTGGACGTGCCGCCGCGCGCGGTGATCCGGGACCTCTCCGTGGGGCAGCGTCAGCGGGTCGAGATCTTGAAGGCGCTCTACCGGGGTGCCGAGCTGCTGATCCTCGACGAACCGACCGCCGTGCTGACCCCGCAGGAGACCGACGAGCTGTTTGCGGCGTTGCGTGGGCTGGTCGACGATGGCCTCACGATCATCTTCATCACGCACAAGCTGCGCGAGGTGGTGGAGATCTCCGATCGGGTGACGGTGATGCGGGATGGGCGCACGGTGAGCGTGCGGCGGACCGCAGACGTGACGCGCGGGGACATCTCGCGGCTCATGGTGGGACGCGACGACCTGTTCGAGGTGTCGCGCACCCCGCATACCATCGGCGAGCCGCGCCTGCGGGTCCGCGACCTGAGCGCAGTCAGCGCCCAGGGCCGGCCGGTGCTGCGGTCGGTGTCGCTCGACGTCGCCGCAGGCGAGGTGTACGGCATCGCCGGCGTCGAGGGCAATGGCCAGACGGAGCTCGTCGAGATCCTGACCGGGCTGCGGCCCGCCACGGCGGGTTCGGCGACCGTCGACGGCACGCCGCTGCTGGGCCGCTCGCCAAGGCGAATCCGGGAGCTCGGCGTCGCCCACATCCCGGAGGACCGGCTGGGCCGGGGTGTGGCCAGCGGCGCGTCGGTCGTCGAGAACCTGGCGCTGGATCGCTACCGCGACGCGCCCGCCGCGGCCGGCCTGCGACTGCGGCCGAAGGTGCTTGAAGCCCGCGCCCGCGAGCTCGTCGAGCGCTTCGCCATCCGCATCCGCGACCCCGGGGCACCGGTCGCTGCACTGTCAGGCGGCAACATGCAGAAGGTGGTCATCGCGCGCGAGCTCGCCGAGCCGCCGAGCCTGCTGGTCGCCGCCCAGCCGACCCGCGGTGTGGACATCGGGGCGATCGAGTTCATCCATGCCGAGCTGCTGCACCTGCGGGACGCGGGGACGGCGATCCTGCTCGTGTCCGCCGAGCTGTCCGAGATCCGGCGGCTCGCCGACCGCATCGCGGTGCTCTACGAGGGTGAGCTCGTCGGCGAGTTCGATGATCCGGACGCCGTCGATGATCACGAGCTCGGCCTGTACATGCTGGGTGCTCGGCGCACGGAGGCGAGGGCGTGAGCGACCGCCGTACCCTGCGCTCCGGCGCGCTCGAGCTCCTGACCGTCGTCCTGTTCGCCGCCGTGTCCCTGGGCTTCGGGATCGTCATCATCCTGCTCACCAGCGCCGACCCGGCGCGCGCCATCCAGGCGCTGCTGGTCGGCGCCGTCGCGAACGGCTTCCAGTTCGGCACGATGCTCGCGAGCAGTGTGCCGTACCTGCTCACCGGCCTGGCGGTCGTGATCGCGTTCAAGGCGTCGGTGTTCAACATCGGCGCCGAGGGCCAGCTCTACATCGGTGCCCTGGCCGCGG
>JACCXR010000480.1 GCA_013696915.1 Euzebyaceae bacterium | reverse complement strand
CACCACACCGGGGCAGGTGGAGGTAGCAAGTGCAAGTCGAACTAGACCCGGTCAGCCGCAAGGCCTTCGAATCCGAGCTCGCAGAGCTGGAGTCGGAGTTCCGCGGAACCATTGGGTCGGAGACGATCGAGCGGTATGTCGGGGAATCGATCGACAGGATGCAGGGCGCCCGCCTGACGGACTTCCTGCCGCTCTTCGTCCATCGCTTCACGCGGGAGAGGCTGCGGGCGTTGGCTCAGTCTGAGGGCAAGCTCACCAAGGACGTGCCCGAGGTCCTGTTCGTCTGCGTGCACAACGCCGGGCGCAGCCAGATGGCGGCCGGGCTGCTCGACCGGCTCGCCCAGGGCAAGGTCCACGTCCGGTCCGCCGGCAGCACGCCGGCCGACGAGATCAACGCCGCCGCGCTCACCGCGATGGCCGAGATCGGCATCGACCTCACCCAGGAGTTCCCCAAGCCGCTGACCGACGAGGTCGTGGCGGCGGCGGACGTGGTCATCACCATGGGCTGCGGGGACGCCTGCCCGATCTTCCCGGGGAAGCGCTACCTGGACTGGGAGGTCTCCGACCCCGCCGGGCGCAGCCTGGAAGAGGTCCGCGGGATCCGCGACGACATCGCCGGGCGGGTCCGGCAGCTGATCGACGAGCTCATCCCCGCGCCCACCGCCTGAGCACCCGGGCCCGGTTCCACGGTCGGCGGCGTATCCTCGCCCTCCTGCAACTACAGGGGTGAGGGACCAGCGCGATGACCGTCGAGCATCCAGCGCAGCCGCTGTCCGACGCGGAGGTGGCCGCCTGGCGGACGCGCTTCCCGATCCTGGAGCGGTGCACGTACCTGATCAACAACTCGCTCGGGGCGATGCCGGCGTCCGTGCCCGACTCGCTCGCCGAGTTCGCCCGGCTCTGGGCGACGAAGGGCGTCGAGGCCTGGACCGCCGACTGGCTGCCCGAGCTGCGGTCGGTGGCCGACCTGCTCGGCTCCCTGATCGGCGCACCGGCCGGCAGCGTCGTCGTGCACCAGAACGTCGCGACCCTCACGGCGATGGTGGCCGGCGCCCTGGACTTCAGCGGGTCGCGCAACACCGTGGTGCTCACCGACGTCGAGTGGCCGAACCACGGCTACCTGTTCACCGAGTACCAGCGCTTCGGCGCGAAGCTGGACGTCGTCCCGACGGACGGGCTGTCGATCGACGTCGACCGTCTGCTGGAGGCCATCGACGAGCACACGGCGCTCGTGCCGGTGAGCCACGTCCTGTTCCGCACGTCGTCCATCACCGACGTCGCCGCCGTCGCCGCCCGCGCCCGTGAGGTCGGCGCGCTCTGCCTGGTCGACGGCTACCACGCCACCGGGCACATGCCGGTCGACGTCGTCGCCCTGGACGCCGACTTCTACGTCGGCGGCAGCGTCAAGTGGCTCTGCGGCGGACCCGGCGTGGGGTACCTCTACGTGAGGCCGTCGCTGCTGGGCACCATCCGGCCGCGCGACGTCGGATGGCTCGGCCACGCCCGGCCGTTCGGGTTCGAGACCGACTGGGCGGCCGCGGAGGGGGCGCTCGGCTGGCTCGGCGGGACGCCGTCGATGCCCGCCCTGTACTCGGCCCGCGAGGGCTACAAGACGATCGCCGAGGTCGGCCCGGCCCGCATCCGGGCGACGTCCGAACGGCTCACCGCCCGCCTGGTCGAGGGTGGGCTGGAACGCGGCCTCGACGTGCGCTCGCCGCTGGACCCCGCCCGCCGCGCCGGCGCGGTCACGTTCGACCTCGGTCCGGACACGGAGGCGGCCAGCCGCCGCCTGATCGACCAGGGCGTGATCGTCGACTACCGCCCCGGCGCCGGCATCCGCGTGGGGGCGCACTTCTTCAACACGCTAGCCGAGTGCGACCACGCGCTCGACGCCATGCGCTGACGGCGGTCAGGGTGGCGAGTTGCTCGCCAACTCGACGGTCTCGCCGGTGACCACAAAGATGGTCTGCTCGGCGATGTCGACGCCGTGGTCGCCGATCCGCTCGAGGTAGCGGGCGACGAGCACCATGCGCATCGCCCAGTCGAGCCGCTCCTCGTCGGCCGCCGCCAGCTCCACCAGGCGCCGGAACAGGCCCTTGTTCAGCCGGTCGATGGGGTCGTCGAGCACCGCCACGGCGCGCGCCGCCTCGGCGTCCCGGCGCGCGAACGACTCGAGGGAGCTGGCGACCACGCGGCCGGCGTGCTGGCCCATCTCCTGGAACTGGGCCATGAGGCCGGGGTCGTCGAGCAGGTGCTCCACCTGGCGGACGAACAGCGCCGTGTTGACGCACAGGTCACCGACCCGCTCGAGGTGCAGGTTGACGTGGATGAGCGCGTTGACGACCCGGAGCTCGCTCGCGACCGGCGCCTCGAGGGCCAGGGTGGTCAGCACCTCCGCCTGGACGCCGCGGAAGATCTCATCGACGCGGTCGTCGGCGCGGATCACCTGATCGGCGCGCGCCACGTCACGGTCGTCCAGCGCCGCCATGACGTCCGACAGCATGTCGAGGACCCGCTGCCCCATTCCGAGCACGTCGTCCTCCAGGGTCGCGAGACGGTCGCGGAAGTGGCGGCGGAGCTTCGGCATCTGGGGGTGTGCCTGTCGACGGGTGCGGGGAACCCCCGATCCTACCGGCGATACTGGCCGGGCCCCGCGTGAATGCCGCAGGAAGGGTCGGTGAACCGCCGATGAAATCCCCCGAGACGCCCCGCGCGCAGCGTCTCGGGCCGGGTGGCCGCCCCTACACTGCCGCGCAGATGCCGAAGATCCTGGTCGTGGAGGACGAGCCGTCCCTGGTCGATGCGCTCGAGTACGGGCTGGGAGCGGAGGGCTTCGAGGTGGTGGCGTCCTCCGACGGCGAGGAGGCGCTGAAGCTGTTCGAACGGGAGCGTCCGGACCTCATCCTGCTCGACGTCATGCTTCCCGGCCTGTCCGGGACGGAGGTCTGCAAGCGGGTCCGGGCGTCGAGTTCCGTCCCGATCATCATGCTGACCGCCAGGGACACGGAGATCGACAAGGTGGTCGGGTTGGAGCTCGGCGCCGACGACTACGTCACCAAGCCCTTCTCGATGCGTGAGCTCACCGCGCGCGTGCGGGCGGTCCTGCGCCGCGGCGGCGACTGGGACCTGCCCGAGACGGGCGCGCCCCTGGAGGTCCGCGGCGTCCGGGTGGACCACGAGCGCTACGAGGTCGCGGTTCGTGGCCGCCGCGTCGAGCTCCCGCCCAAGGAGTTCGCGCTGTTGGAACTGCTCGTGCGCAACGCCGGCCGCGTCCTCACCCGCGACCTCATCATCGACCGCATCTGGGGCGCCGACTACGTCGGGGACACGAAGACGCTCGACGTCCACGTCAAGCGGCTGCGCGGACGGATCGAACAGGACCCGCACCATCCCGAACTGATCGTGACCGTCCGGGGGGTCGGTTACAAGTTCACCGACACCTGATGGGGCCGCGGGAGGTCGTGGCCGGGCTTCCCCCCCTACGCTTAGCGCGATGCTGCGGCGCTCCCTGCTCGTCCTGCCCCTCCTCGCGCTCGCCGCGGCCTGGCTGGGCGTCCGGCTCGCCGCATCCCCGGCCGTCGCGATGCTCCTCGCCGGCGCCATCGGGCTCGCGGTCGCGGGGGCGCTGTCCGCGGTCGCCGAACGCCGGCTCAGCCGCGTGGCCGACCGGGTCCTGCGCTTCGCCGACGCCGACGCGGGCGCCGCGACCGTCGAGGTGTCCGGCAGCCGCCAGTGGCGACGACTGGCCGGCGCCCTGACCGCGGTCGGCGCGTCGCTCCGCCAACGGTTCGCGGAACTCGCGGACGAGCGGGCGCGGGTGGAACGGCTGCTCGACAACCTCCCCACCGCGATGCTGCTGTTCACAACTGACGGGCTGGCGTACGCCAACCCCGCCGCGCAGGAAATGTTCTCCTGCGACCGGCAGGCCCACCGCACACCGCTGCGCGTCCTGGGCGTCGCGGGGCTCGCCGACGCCGTCACCGAGGCGCGGGAGACCGACCGCACGGTCGAGGTCGAGGTCCAGCGCGGGGACCGGGAACTCGTCGCCCGGGCGTCGGTCGCTGCGGCGGGGGAGGTGGCCCTGGTCGTCACCGACCTGACCGAGACCCGCCGTCTCGAGGAGGTCCGACGGGACTTCGTCACGAACGCGTCCCACGAGCTGAAGACGCCGGTTGCCGGCATCCAGGCGCTCGCCGACTCGCTGATCCTGGCCCTCGAACGCGACCCGGACCGCGCCCGGACGATGGTGTGGCGGCTCCAGCAGGAGGCGGTGCGGCTCGCGCAGCTGGTCCGCGACCTGCTCGACCTCGCGCGACTCGAGGAGGGGCTGGCCCACAGCGGCCGCCGGCGCGTGGACCTCGCGGACGTCATCCGGGCGCAGGTCAACGGCGTCAGCGCCCTCGCGGAGCAGCGGCGGGTCGCCGTCGCCTACGACGACACGGGGTCGGCGCCCGTCGTCGCGCTCCCGGAGGACCTCCGCCTGATCGTCGCGAACCTGCTCGAGAACGCCGTCCTGTACAACCGGCCCGGCGGGGAGGTCCGCGTCCGCGCGCGGCGCCGCGGCGGCCAGGTCGAACTGGAGGTCGCCGACAACGGCCTCGGCGTGCCCGAGGCCGACCGCGACCGCATCTTCGAGCGGTTCTACCGCGTCGACAAGGCGCGCAGCCGGGCCGCCGGAGGGACCGGGCTGGGCCTGGCGATCGTGCGCCACGCAGTCGCCCGCCACGGCGGCGACGTCGGTGTCAGCAGCGTGCTCGGCGAGGGGTCGACCTTCCGGGTCGTGCTGCCGGTGGAGGGCTCCGAGGGCCGCTGAGCCCCGCGCCCGCCGTCCCTAGACTGCCCGGCGTGTCCGACGCCCCGCTGACCCGTAGGAGTCCGAAGCGCGGGCGCGCGCCGGTGATCATCGACCGGCTCACGCAGGCTTACGGCGGCGGCGTCGTCGAGCTCGACCACTCGACGCCCTTCGAGCTGCTGGTCGCGACCATCCTGTCGGCGCAGTCGACGGACAGGAAGGTCAACGAGGTCACGAAGACGCTCTTCGCCAAGTACCGGCGCCCGGAGGACTACCTGGCCGTGGACGAGGAGGAGCTGCAGCGCGACATCTACGCCACGGGCTTCTACCGGCAGAAGACGCGCAGCCTGCGCGGGATGAGCCAGGCGCTGCTCGACCGGTACGGCGGGGAGGTCCCGCTGCGGATGGCGGATCTCGTCACGCTGCCGGGGGTCGCGCGCAAGACGGCGAACGTCGTGCTCGGCGCGGTGGCGCCGGACGTCCACGTCGCCGACCGCAGCGCCGGCATCGCCGTCGACACGCACGTGAAGCGGCTGTCGAGGCGCTTCGCGTTCACGCGCGCCGACGACCCGGCGAAGATCGAACGCGACCTCATGAAGCTCCTGCCCAGGACGCAGTGGCC
>JACCXR010000439.1 GCA_013696915.1 Euzebyaceae bacterium | reverse complement strand
TCCCAGTCGGCGGGCGGCTCGGTGATGCCGGCGGCCTCGGCGATGTCGGTGCGGTAGTAGAGCAGCCGGGTCTCGACGTACCAGGGGACGCCGTAGGCGGTGTCGTCGACGACGTTCGTCTGGTAGGCGCCCTCGAAGAACGCCGAGGGGTCGATGTTCTCCGGGACCGGGTCAAGGGCGCCGAGCGCGGCGAACTCGCCCATCCAGGTCGTGCCCATCTGGCTGATGTCCGGCGCCTGGTCGCCGGCGACCGAGGTCACGAGCTTGTCGTGCGCCACGTCCCATGCGGTCGGCGTGACCGTGACCGTGAGGTCGGGGTTCTCCTCCATGAACGCGTCCGCGAGGACCGACAGCTTCTCGCCCTCGGCGCCCATGGCCCAGACGGTGAGCTCCCCGCTGGCGGGACCCTCCGAGACCGGGGGGGCGGCTGCGTCCTCGCCCTCGCCGCCGGCGGGCCCGTCGTTGTCGCCGCAGGCGGCCAGGACGAGCGCGAGGGGGAGGAAGAGCAGCGCGATTCGTCGGGCGATGGTCATGGTTCCAACCTCCTGGTTGGTGTGGGGATCCGGTTGGTGGGGGTGCGGGAGTTCGCGGGCGGTCCGCAGCTCGCGCGTAGGACGATCTCGGTGGGCAGGGTGAGCGAGTCGGCGGGGACGCCCGCGATGCGCGCCGACAGCAGCGCGCCGGCCTGGCGGCCGAGTTCGCGCATCGGCTGGCGGACGGTCGCCAGCGGGGGCGTGACCGCACGGGCGGCGGGGATGTCGTCCCAGCCGGTGACCGCGACGTCGTCGGGGATCCGCAGGCCGAGGTCGCGGGCGGCGGCGTAGACGCCGAGGGCGGCCTCGTCGTTGGCGCAGACGACGGCCGTGGGCCGGGCCGCGTCGTCGAGCAGCGCGGTGCCCGCGGCGTAGCCCTCGTCCTGGACGAAGCCGCTGCGCACGGGCTTGCCGGGCGCGGGCAGGCCGGCCTCAAGGTGGGCGAGCAGGAAGCCGCGCCAGCGGTCGTCGACGTCCGGCGCCGCCTCGGGGTCGCCGAGGAAGGCCAGCCGCGTGTGGCCGAGGGCGATCAGGTGAGCGGTGATGCGGGTCGCGGCGTCGAGGCTCTCGGCGCGGACGGCGGGCGTCGCCCCCACGGCGGGACGGGCCAGCAGCACGACCGGCGATCCGCGGCCCTCGAGGCACCGGACGACCTCGTCGGTCACGGTGCGGTCCATGACGACCAGCCCGTCGACGCGGGCGGCGAGGTCGAGCACCATCTCGTCGGCGTTGAGCCGGCCGTGCGTGGCGAGGATCAGGGCGCTGCGGTCGTCGGCCACGGCCTGTTCCTCGAAGCCGAGCACGACCTGCGAGAAGTAGGGGCCCGCGAGGTCGGGGAAGACGATGCCGGCGGCGCCGTGGACCCTGGCCGCCAGGCCGGCGGCGAGGCGGTTGGGGCTCCAGCTCAGCTCTGCGGCCGCCGCCAGCACCCGCTCCCGGGTCGTCGCGGCGACGGGGCCGCTGTCGCGCAGCACGCGCGAGACCGTCGCGATCGACACGCCGGCCCGCTGGGCGACGGTGTAGATGCTCGGGCTTGGCACGGGCGCTCCTCGCTGGGGGGTGTAAGCCCTTCCACTGCTATGTAAGGGCTTACACCGAGCGCGCGACCGTTGTCAAGAGGTTTCTGCGGCGCGGCGGGTCTTGGCGTCGTCAGGAGTGGACGTCACGGCGGCCAAGCACGAGGCACGCGGCGCCGAGGAAGACGACCGTGTAGGCGGCGAACACGGCGAGGCCGCGCAGCATCGGCGCGGCCGCGACCGGGGAGCGGAGCAGTTCAACGAAGGCGAGCCAGTGGGTGTTGAGCAGGTACGGGTGGAGCACCTCGAGGCTCGACAGGGCCCCGAGGATCTGGCTCACGATCGCGAAGGCGACGGTCGCGACGGTGGCCCCCGGCCCCGACTCGGTCAGGGTCGAGATGAACAGGCCCACGGCCGCCAGCCCCGCGACCCCGGCCAGCACGTAGGCCGCCGAGCCGGCGATCCGGGCGAGCGCCGGCCCCACGCCCACGGTCGTGCCGGACAGCGTCGCGAGCGGCCGCAGATCGAAGGCGATCGTCCCGACGACGAGACCGACGACGAGCACCCAGGCGAGGAGCAGGCCCAGCAGCGCCATCACCGACGCGTACTTCGCGAGGATCAGGCGGGTGCGGCCCACCGGCCGGACCAGCAGGTAGCGCAGGGTCCCGGCCGAGGACTCCCCGGCGATGGCGTCGCCGGACAGCAGCCCCGCGGTGAGCGGCAGGAAGAACGGCTGGAGGAGCACCAGGGCCACGAGCGGCGCGAACAGCCCGTTGCGCAGCGTCTGGACCATGAAGGGCGGGCCGTCGTCGCCGGACGCCGGCGGGGACAGCACCAGCGCCAGGACGAACAGCGCCGGGATCGCGCCCAGGACCAGCGCGAGCGCCCACGTGCGCCAGCGGCGGGCGGCCTTGCCGAGCTCCACGCGGAACATCTACCGCGCTTCCCATGACGGTCGCTGCGCCACCGCCTCGACCGAGGTCACTGGAATCGCCTCCGCGGGCTCCGGCGATTCACGGTTCGGGACCGGTGAGCTCGAGAAAGACGTCCTCGAGCCGCTCGCGCTCGGGGACGAGCGCGCTGACGGCCACGCCGCCCGCGACGAGTGCGGCGTTGACCGCCGCGGCGGTCGCGGGCGCAGCGAGGTGCACCCGCAGCGTCCCGGCACCGGCACCGGCACCGGTGCGGGCGCCGTC
>JACCXR010000121.1 GCA_013696915.1 Euzebyaceae bacterium | reverse complement strand
CGCGTCGCCTGGGCGACCGTCCGGGCCATCGTGCAGCTGCTGGTGGTCGGCGCGGGGCTCGCGCTCGTCAGCGACCCCGCACGTCCCCTGGCCTGGTCATGGCTGTGGGTCGCCGCGATGACCGTGTACGCCGGCGATGTCGTCCGTCGCCGCGCTCCTGAGATCCCCCGGCTGCTGCCGCTGGCGACGACCGCGTTCGCGGCCGCCGGTGCGCTCACGCTCGGCTGCCTGTTCGGGTTCGGCATCTTCCCCATGGAGGGCCGCACCGTTGTCCCGCTGGCCGGGATGATGATCGGCAACGCGATGAACGCCACAGTGCTCACCGCCCGCCGCACCGTCGAGGAGTTGCGTGACAAGCGCGCCGAAGTCGAAGCCCGCCTCGCGCTCGGTCACCCCTCCAGGACCGCCGCGCGGCCTTACCTGGCGGCTGCCCTGCGCACCGGGCTCATCCCCCAGATCGAGACCACCAAGGCCGTCGGACTCGTGTTCCTCCCCGGCGCCATGACCGGTCTCATCCTCGCCGGGGTCCACCCCGTCGATGCGGTGCTCGTCCAGGCCGTGGTCATGTTCCTCGTCCTGGGCACCGTGGCCACGACCACCAGCATCATCGGACTCCGCCTCATCCGACGCCTCTTCACGCCTGATCACCGGCTCACCCCGCTGCCAAGGCCCACTGACACCTGAGCACAAACCGCCTTCAACGCTCAGGTGGCACGCCACCGGCTTGCGGCCCTTGCGGCCGGCACCGCAGTAGCAGCCGCTACCCGAAGGTTCGCAGCGAGGACGTTGACCTCCGGTCCTTCGGGCCAAGGACCGCACTGCGCGCGGCGCGCTGGCGAAACACACGGGTAGCGATACCGGGCGTGTTGCCCTGTTCCGGAGCGGCGGCGGGTCTCCTGGCGTTCGGCCCTGACGTGCGTGACAGTGATACACTACAACAACGTCGCGCATCAAGGAGAGTGTCATGGTTGCGGTGAAGCCCCGCCCAACGGTGGAAGTCGAGCTTGGCGGTCGACGGCACACCGTCAGTCCGCTGCAGATCCGTGTGCTGCGCCTGTTGGAGCTGTTCGAGTCGAAGTCGGCGATGGCCGACTTCTTCAGCGTGCAGCGTTCCCAGCCCGGCCAGTGGGCGCGCGGCGCCACGCCTGCCGGTGCGACCGCAGCGCTGCTGGCTGACCTGTCGTTCGTGTGGGAGCGCGCCACTGAGGACCAGCCCGACGAGGCCGTTCGTATCTGGTTAGCCTCCCCTAACCGGTTCCTCGGTGAACGTCCGCTGGATGCGGTCAGCGGCGGGCGCGTGGCCGAGGTCATCACCGCCTGGGACGCCTACATGGAGGGCAGCTTCGCGTGACGCTGGCGTTCCGCGTCGCGTGGGTCGCCGAGAACTTCGAGCAGCTGGACCAGACCGACGAGTTCCATCCGCTGTACGCGAACCCGCGGCGCCAGGGTGCCGGGCGCGTGGACAACCCGAGCCAGTACGCGACGCTGTACCTGGCCCGCTCCGGCGCAGCCGCCTGCGGGGAAGTGTTCGGGGATCTGCAGCCCATCCCCGCCAGCGCGCTCGTTCATCGAGGGCGTGCGGACGTCACCCGCTGCCTGATCCGGGTCCATCTTCCGGACACGCTCACGCTGATCGACTACGACGACGCGGCCGTCCTCCAGGAGCGTGGCGTGCGACCCTCCGATGTGGTTCGGCGCGACCGGGAAGCAACCCAGCAGCTCGCGCTGGGTGACTTCCTGCGCAGGCGGCAAAGCGGCGCGCGCGGGGTCGCCTGGTGGTCCTACCACCACCCGGCCTGGCGGCCGCTGGCGCTGTGGAGCGACGAGTTGGACGACGACCGCTGGTTCGCTGATGTCCACGCCGAGCAGGTCGAGCCCTTGACACTCGACCACCCGGAGCTGGTCGTGGCCGCAGCCACGCTGCGTCGCGACCTCGAACCGGACAGCTGACACCTGCCTGACGCAGACGGTGATGGCCTCGTCGAGGTCGCCGAACTACGCGGAAACCGTTGTCTCCGGTTCGAAGCGCCAAGGCCGAGGGGTTGGCGGTGTGGAGCTGCAGCAGCTCAACGCGGCCCACCTGAACCGCCTCTACGCCGAACTGCTGCAAAGCGGGCGCGTGCGCACAGAGGGCGGCCTGTCGCCGACGTCGGTGCGGCGCATCCACGCGATGCTGCGCAAGGCGCTGAAGGATGCGATCCGCTGGGGGCTCGCCGAGCGCAACGCGGCTGAGCTGGCCGACCCGCCGTCCACAAAGGTCATTCAGGCCGCCCGGCGGCGCAGCATGCGCACCTGGAGCGAGGAGGATCTTCGTCGGTTCCTCGCCCACACCCGCGAGCACGAGTTGGGTCCGGTATGGCTGTTCGCGGCCAGCACGGGCGTCCGGCGCTCCGAGCTGTTGGGCGTCCGCTGGTCCGACATCGACCTGAGGGCGGTGATCGTCACCATCCGCCAGACGGTGCTCAACAGCGAGGACGGCCACCGGCCGGAGGAGGACCAGAAGACGGTGGCGTCGGCCCGCACGATCCACCTCGACCGGCGGACCGTCGCCATGCTGCGAGCGCACCGCGCGGTGCAGGCGAAGACGCGGCTGGCCGCCGGAGCGGGATGGGAGGACAACGATCTGGTCTTCACACGGTTGAACGGGCGGCTGGTGGAACCCGGACAGTATCTCCAGCGCCTTCCGCCGCGCGGTCAAGGCCGCCGGGGTGCCCGTGATACGGCTTCACGACGTCCGCCACACACACGCCTCGCTGCTGCTGAAGGCGTCAACCCGAAGGTCGTGTCGGAGCGGCTCGGGCACAGCTCGGTGGCGTTCACTCTCGACACCTACGCCCACGTCATGCCCGGTATGCAGCCCGAGGCCGCCGAGATGTTCATGCGCCTGGTGCTCGGCCAGATCGACGAGGACGAGGCCATGCGCGCAGCCGAGGAGGACGAGTGATGGTCGCTCGTGACCAATCCGTGACCAAAAGCCCCGAGGAGCCGACCGCCACTAATCGGCGATCAGGCCCTCTGACCTGCGGTTTCTCTTGGAGCGGGCGACGGGAATCGAACCCGCATCACCAGCTTGGAAGGCTGGAGCTCTGCCATTGAGCTACGCCCGCGGCAGGGGAGGAGTGTACCGGTGCGGGATCAGCCGGGCGGAGGCGAGGGTTGGCTCGGCCCGAGGGCGCCGGCGGACCCGCCCCCGCGGCGGGACGGCTCCGCGCCGACCAAGATCGTGCCGTCGGCCATGAACTGGATGCCGGTGGCGGCGCCGATCTCGGGCGACTCGGTGAAGGTGTGGCCCCGGTCCCGCAGGGCGGCCGCCTCCGGGGTGGCGAGGAACGTCGGCTCGGCGATGCTCGACTCCCCGTTGAAGTCGGCCAGCCGCGGGGCGGCGATCGCCTCGGGCAGGGTCTGGCCGAAGTCGAGTACGCCGAGCATGGTCTGCAGCACCGTCGTGATGATCGTCGCGCCCCCGGGCGTGCCCAGGGCGAGGACGGGCTCGCCGTCGCGGAAGACCAGCGTCGGGCTCATGCTCGACCGCGGCCGCTTGCCCGCCTCCGGCGCGTTCGGGTGCGGCGGGACGGGGTCGAAGTCGGTCAGCTCGTTGTTGAGCAGGAACCCGTGCCCCGGCACGACGATGCCGCTGCCGCCGGTCTGCTCGATTGTGAACGTGTACGAGACGACGTTGCCCTCACCGTCCGAGACGGTCAGGTGGGTCGTCGAGCCCGACCGGGCGGCCGACGCGGCCGGCAGCGGTCCCGACGGGCTGGGGTCGTCCTGGTAGGCGAACGGGTCCCCGGGCAGGCGCGGCGTCGGCGTGGCCGTCTCGCCGATCAGCGCGCTGCGGTCGTCGGCGTAGTCCTGGCTGAGCAGCCCCTCGACCGGCGCGTCGACGTACTCGGGGTCACCCATGAAGGCGTTGCGGTCGGCCCAGGCCAGGCCGATGGACTCCAGGTACCGGTGCAGCGCCTCCTCGCGCGGCGCGTCCCCGAGGTCGAACCGCTCCAACTGGTTGAGCGCGAGCGCGATCGTCAGACCGCCGCTGCTCGGCAGCCCCATGCCGTAGACGGTGACGTCGCGGTACTCGCTCACGACCGGCTCGCGCACGACGGCCTGGTAGCCGGCGAGGTCGCCGGTCGACATCAG
>JACCXR010000422.1 GCA_013696915.1 Euzebyaceae bacterium | reverse complement strand
GATGTACTCGGGTCGGCAATCTGGATACCCTGAGTAATCCAGTGCGTTGACGCCTATGAAGATGTCCGCGGCGCCCATTACTTCGGCGAACGCCAGACCGAAAAACAAGAAAATGGTGTTCCTGGCTGGCACGTAAGTAGCGGGGATGCCGGTCGACATCTCCTCGGATGGCCGGTCCTTCGGCGCTGCGATATCGGCGGTGAGCGCTGACCCACCGAAAGTGCGCAGGTCGAGGCTGACGACCTTGTGGTCGATGGCGGAGAGCCGGGCGGCGATGGTCCTCGCCGCATCCAACTCCGCGCCGTGTCGTTGCCCGTAGTCAAAACTGAGCGCCAACACCTCGAACCCTTCATCGCGGGCTATAGCTCCCACGGTGGCGGAGTCCAATCCACCGCTGAGGAGGAGGACCGCTCGCTTAGCCTGAATCCACCGGTCAGCCTCGTATGGGCTGGGGGTCGGGCCTGGGTGGGGCGACTGATCCGGCGTCGGACCGGTGGTGGGCTGGTTCGGTCGGTTCGGGAGCCGTTGAGGGCGTGTTCTGGGCAGGCTGACGCGGCCGGGCGGGGTTCTCCGGCGCGTCGGTGGTTGGGGTCGTTTCGGGCGGGGGGACGGCGTGGCCGACGGGTCAGGTCGGCGCCGGCATCGCCCGGATCGTCGTGAGCGCCGCTTGGTAGGCGTCGGCCCAGGGCCAGTTGCGGGGGAAGCGCAGCTTGATCGTCCGGGCGCCGTGCACCACTCGGGCGGGCATGGTGATGATCTTGCGCCGCAGCGTGTCGCTGGTCGCATCGGCCCACTGCTGTCCGGCGGCACGCAGCGTCCAACGGGCGATGTTGTGAGCGAGGCAGGCCAGGACGAGCCAGGCAGCGTTCGCGGCGAACTTCCCCGAGGGGACGTGAGCGAGGCCGCCGGCTTTGAGGTCGCGGATCGCGAGTTCGACCACGGCGTGGCGGCGGTGGTCGGCCTCCAGGTCGATGGTGCGGCCGGGCCGGTCGGTGAGCATCGGGTGGTAGTCGTGCACGACATCGAGGGCGAGCTGGCTGCCCGGAGTGGGACGCACCCGCCGCACGATCAGCCGCAGCTCACGTCGGTCCTTGGTGCCCTTGAACGCGGTGTAGGTCGTCTCCGCGACGTCGGCGCCGCCGTCCATCCAGTAGTCGATCGGCACCCACGCCTCGTCGGGGATCGCCTCGATCGCCTCCCTGATCGGCTTGAGCAGCTTCACGGTGACCGAGAACCGAGCGTCGTGGGCCGCACAGCCGGTGATGAACGCCCGCGAGTAGAACGCCGAGTCCGCCCGCACCGTCAACGCCCCGATCGCGCCGGCGTCGCGGACCCGCCGCAACGTCTCGCGGATGAACGTGCCCGACCCGCGCGCCGACCCGGCGTTGCCGCCGCGCATGCGGGCGTGCAACACCTCCCCGGTGCCCACCAACGTGGCCAGCAGCGGGTGGTAGCCGCGCACCTTGGTGTAGCCGAACTTCGCGCCCTGCTTCGCCGTCCCGTAGGTCTGGCAGATCGTCGAATCGACATCGATGACCTGGTCGGCGTCCAGGTCGGGACCAAGCCCCGCCGCCCACGCCCGAGCGAGCACGATGCGAGTCACCGCGTCGAACATCCGCACCGCCGCCCAGTTGAACCCGCGCAGCCACGTCCCGATCGTGGAGGGCGCCCGCGTGCCGGTGAACACCTCCGGGGCCGCACCCGCACGCAGGACCGCGCAGTCATCGATCGAGTCGCCACCGGTCAACATCGCCCCCACCACCGTGAGCGCCTTCACCCCGCAGTTCGCCCGACCCTCCGCGTCGGCGGGCAACTTCACCCGCGCATCGACCAGCGCTCCGACCCCGAGTTTCTGCGCGATCGCCGCCGGCGCTTGCAGCCCAGCGTTCGGTACGACGTTGTCGTCGTCGAAGGTCGTTTCAACCCGCGCGAGGTTGTGCGATGATCGCATCTGGGAGATGCCTCCTGTTTTTTGGGTCCTGCGGTCTTCAGACATCCGCATCTTCCCAGGTCAGGAGGCATTTCCATTGGAAGCGGCGCCACTCTGCGGCGTAGCTATTCGGTGGATCCAGGCTAAGAGGCCGCGCCAATAGGCGAAGTGGGCGGCGGGGTTTGGGCGTGTGAGGTCGGGCACGGAGGGGGCGTGAGGGTGGGGGGCTGGGACGCCTGGACGGGTCTGCTGCCCGCCGGCCGTGGAGGGTGGGCGATGCCCACGCTGAGGCGCGCGAGGTTGCGCTTGGGGCGGTGGTGACGGACTGGTGGGAGGTGGCGGCCGGGGTCAGGTCGGTGTGGCGGGGCTCCACCGGTCGGCCCATTTGAACAGCTTGACGGTGAGGATGAGCGTGACGGCGAGGGCGATCTGGGCGAGGCGGTGGATCGTTGTCCGGTCGGTGTTGCGGCGCAGCTGACCGAAGTTGGAGAACCACGAGTTGCTGCGCTCGACCGCCCAGCGCAGCCCGAGCCCGGGCGGCCGCTGATCGTCCTTGTCGTTGCTGTTGGTCGCGCTGTCGCCGGTCGCGCTGTTGGTGGCGTTGTCGCCGGTCGCGTTGTTGCTGGCGCGCTTGCCCTGCCCGCGCTTGCGGCGTTTGGCGATGACGGCGTCGTCGATCTCGCACCCGGCGCACAGCTCGCGGACGCCGGCGGCGTCGTAGCCGCGGTCCAGGTGCAAGGTCTCGATCTCGGCGAGCAGCCCGCGGCCTTCGATGGAGTCCAGGGTGGGTCCGAACAGGCGGAGGTCGTGGCGGTTGGCCCCGTCGATGGCCCAGCCGATGGGGATGCCGTCGGCTTCGGTGGCAAGCGACCACTTCCAGCCCAGCTTGCCCCGGTCGGTGGGGTTGGGCCCGGTGCCCTGGCCCCCGCAGGGCGCC
>JACCXR010000421.1 GCA_013696915.1 Euzebyaceae bacterium | reverse complement strand
TGGCGGGCCTCCGGGTCGACGGTGGACACGACCCGGTCCTTGGCGACCGCCCGCGCGATCCGCCACGTCCCCGGCTTCTCACCCGGCTCCACATCCTGCCCGGCGACCAGCGCCAGCAGCGCGACCGCCCGCTCCTGCTCATCGGTCAGCCTGGAACGACGGCACGAACAGGCCTCGCGCGGCCCAGTCGATGCCGTCGATCGTCGGGCCGCTGAAGGGGGCCACGTTCCCTGGACTCGTCGCGGGCGTGCCGCCGGCGAACGAGATCTTGCGCAGACTGCCGTCCGTCGTGGCGACGTACAGGTTCTCGGAGGCGAGCGTCATGCCGGCCACCGACCCCCATCCGCTGCCGCTTGCCACGTACGTCTCCGCACCCACGATCTGGCTCTCGGGCGTAAAGTACCGGTACAGCAGGCGCGCGTTGCCCGCAACCGTGTAGTAGATGCGGTGGCGTTGCGCGTCGAAGAACATCCCGGTCACGTTGGCGAGCGGGAAATGGCTGCTGGTCAGCCCGTAGAGGTTCACCTCGGTCCGCGATCCGACCGTGGCCCCGTCGAAGGTCCGGACGTAGAACTTGCCGTCGCTGGACCCGCTGTAGAGCTTTCCGCTGACCATGAACGTGCCGCGGGCGGTCGACCAGTCCTCGCCCGTGCTGCCAAGGGCGGTCGGCTCACCGGTCGTCTTGCCGTCGAACCACCGCCGGACGAGGTCCGTGCCGGACGACGGGCTCCCCGGAAGCAGCGTTCCCGCCGCGTAGAGGTGGTTGGGTAGCCTCCCCACGACCGAGGGCGGGATCGCCGTGCCGCCGGCCAGGGGCATCAGCGCGAGGCGGCCGCGGTAGACGCCGCCGATGTAGGACGTGTCCTGGCCGACCCACAGCCCGTCGTCGGTCGGGAGCAGCTCGTAGGTTCCCCTGCCACGCGGATTGCGCCCCGGGTCCCACGTCAGCGGCAGGCCGTTGAGCGGGTCCAGGGCGGCGATGCCCATGCGCGGCACGGCGCCCGGGCCGGCCTTGTCCGCCGCGAACGGGTTGTTCAGCCAGCGCGGGTGCCCGCCGACGTACACCGCGTGGCCGGTGATGGCGACCCCGTACAGGGTGTCACCCCCGGTGTAGTCGACCCAGGTCGGCTGCAGGTTCGAGCCGGTGGCGAACGTCTCCCACCGCGCGGCGGTGTCGCAGAGCGGGTTGTTGCCGCCGGGCGCGAAGTAGGCGCCGGTGGTCCCGATCACGAAGTACGACCCGTCCGGGGAGATCTCCATGTCGCGGATGTACTGCGGCCACTTGAGCGCGTTGCACTGGGCCTGGTAGCGGGTGGTGGACCAGTCGGCCAGCCGCGCGGGCACGGAGCCCGTGTCGAGCACGGCCACCCGGTACCGTTGCTGCCCGTCGACCTTGCTGAAGTTGCCGACCACCACCAGCCGCAAACCGTCCGGCGTGACGTCGATCTTGTCCATGCTGAGCACGCCCATCGTCCGGCTGGTGCTGAGCGGCTCGGAGAACACGAAGTTGACGTTGGGGTCCACGGCTCCGGTGGTCGCGTCCAGCGCCGCCAGGATCGAGCGGTCCTGCCCGCGTGCCTTGTTGAAGTTACCGGCGATGAACAGCCGGTTGGCCACGACGACCATGTCGTAGACCGAGCGGTTCGCGACGTTGCCGGTGAAGCCGGCCATGGGCTGCCCACTGGCGATGTCGAGCTTGGCGACCCCCCGGATGCGCGTGCCGCTGACGTCCGTGAAGCGCCCCCCGACGAACACCGATTGCCCGCCAGGGGCCGGCGCCAAGGTCTCCACGACCGCGTTCAGCACCGGGACGAAGGTCGTGCTGACCTGGTTGGTGACGACGTTGAAGGCGAACAGGTAGTTGCGGACCAGATCGGTCCCCGACGGATCCCGGACCGTGGTGAAGTTCCCGCCGACCACGATCATGTCGCCGACCTTGGCGACCGCCAGCACGGTCCCGTCCCGCACCTGGGGGGTCCCCGGCCTCGGGAAGTCCGACACCACCCGGTCATGGGTGGTGAAGGTGTCGGCCTCACTCCACGGCGCCGGCCCGGCGACAACCGCCAACGTCGCTGATAGGACCATGAAGAAAGAAAGCAGACGCCGCATTGTCGCGATACTCCCGGCTCGAATTGACTAGTTTGGCCCCCGCCAGCAGAGCTATCCAGGGAACCTTTGGACTACCCCCTTTCAAAGATTACGTGGAGTGTCAACCCCCACAGATCGGACGAATTTAGCGCAACGGGCTTTCCGTCTCGCCGAATCTCCGCGGTGGGCGGTCAGCCCCGAAGCCGACCACGCCGAAGCCCCGGTGGGGCTCGCCGCCGAGTTTGGTGAACTCGCCGGCGATTCCCAGCCGCCCGCCGGATGCGGCGCCGAGTGCCCTGACGCCCTGAGCGCTATTGCCGCCTGGAAACCCGCTGACGAGGCGCGCACCGTCCAGATCCAGCGCGGCCAGCTTCCTGGCTGTCTCGCCGTTCACTTCGTCGAAGTGACCCCCGATGATCAGGGACGTGCCGTCGTCGGAGAACAGGCAGTCGGCGACGCCCCCGTCGTTGGACGGGAGCCAGTCCATGTCCGCGGCGCCCGTGTCCGGATCGAACCGGCCCAGATTGCGTTGCGCGTCCTGGCTCCCGACCCCTTCGGTCACCCACCAGTCGCCGCACAGGTAGACGCCGGTGTCGTGCAGCAGGATCTGGTGGACCTGCACGACACCGTCCTTGGGGTTGGTGTCCTCGAGATCCGGCGAGAAGGCGCCGGTCTCGCCGCCGGTCGCCGCGTCAAGTTGCACCACGCTGGCGCGCGGCTCACCGTTGACCTCGTCGAACTGGCCGCCGACGTACAGGGCCGACCCGTCGGCCGACTCGGTGACGGCGAACACCGCCGCACCGCCTCCTTCCAACGTCACCGAGGGCCCGAACTCGTCATCGAGGTCGCCGTGAGCATCGAGCCTCGCGATCCCGGCCTGCGCCTCGCCGTCGATCCGCTCGAAGCGCCCGCCCACGTACATGCCGCCATCGGGTCTGACGACGATTCGCCGCACCTGACCGTCCGGGGACGGACGCCAGGACTCGTCCCCCGCCGCGGACGAAAGGCTGAAGCGGGCAAGGTTGTCATGCCCGAGGTTGCCGACATCCGAGAACTTCCCTCCGACGTACAGCCACGTCCCGTCGGTCGCCAGCGCTCGGACCTGCCCATCGACGCCGCCAGGCGGGTACCACGGGAGCACGGCACCGGTGTCGGCGTCGCAGGCGGCGATCCCCTCACGGCTCGCGAAGACGGTGCCGCCGGGTTCGGCCCCCGGAGGACCGACCGACGTGAACGTGCCTCCCAGGTAAAAGGTGCCGTCGGCGTAGATCACGTCGTAGACGACGCCGTCCGTCTGGCACGACGGGTGAAGCACGGTCGGGAGCCCCGCGGTCACGAGCTCGACGGCAGCCTCGCCCTCGCTGGTGGGAGCCTCGCCCTCGCTGGTGGGCTCGGCCACCGCGGACGCCGACGCCCCGGAGTTGTCGGCGCGGGCTGGATCCTGCACGGCAGCGGCTGATTCCAGTGGTGCGCCCGGCGAGCACGCCGCAGACAGCAGGAACCCGGTCGCGGCCAGCCACGCGCGGCACCCCACGTGAAGGGACGGTCGCAACCGCCATCCCGTCCACCCGCGTGCCACGATGGGTTCCCGACCTCTACATCCCACGGTTGACCTTTCAGGATCGGCCCCGGAGCGTACCAGGCGACGCGTTCCCCCGCAGTCCAGCCAGCAGGAGGAGGCATCCGGACGGTGACCGAGTGCCCACGTCCGTGCGCGGGATTTTGCAGGGGAAACCCCCACCCATTAGAGTGCCGCGCCTGTCACGAACCGGCGACGGTCGCAGGACGTAGAGGTCTCCGAAGCAGCCGGCAGGTCGTGCCCGTGCGAAGCGTCACGTGCCGCGTCGCCCGAGCGCAACTGCTGAACCAGCCCCCGGGTTCTCAGTGCGCTTCCGGAGATATCCCCTCGGACGACAGCGGCCAGAATGGACCTGAGAACCATGATGCAACCCACCGGATCACCCTGCCCAGCCCGATGGAGGCATTCCCCCACGCGCGCCCTGTGGCTCGTCGTTGTCGCTGCCGCCTTGATGCTGTCCCTTCTGCCGCCGTTCGCCGAGGACGCGTCGGCGGCGGCGATGAGTTCGAACATCGCCCCCTCGTCAGGCGCGCTCTTCGGGGCCTACGTGAACTCCCGGGGCGGCCTCACGCAACAGGAGACCACCGCACGGCTCGAGCGACAGCTCGGCCGGCGGTTGGCGATCGCCAACCAGTACCGCGGTTGGTCGAGTCGCACCTTCGGGAAAGAGGCCGAGCACGTCGCGGCCGGGCGCGTCCCGATGATCTCCTGGCGGGCGACCGACACCCAGTTCGACTCGCGTCGGGCGCAGAAGATCGCCCGTGGCGACTACGACCAGGTGATCCGCACCGCGGCGGACAACATGAAGGCACTGCGGGGACCCGTCCTCCTCAGATTCGCCTGGGAGATGGACCAGGAACGGGGCGCCAGGCAGTACATCGGCGAGCCTGGCGACTTCATCGCTGCGTGGCGCCGCGTGCACACGATCTTCCAACAGCGCGGGGCGACGAACGTGGAGTTCGTCTGGGCTCCGCGGGCCAACAGCTTCAACAAGGGCACGGGTCCGAACTGGTACCCCGGTGACGGCTACGTCGACTGGATCGGCGGGTCGGCGGTTCCCGTAAACTCCTATCGAGAGTTCACGACGATCTACGACGGCTTCTACCGGTGGGGACGGACGAAGAACAAGCCGCTGCTGATCTGGGGCGGTGTCCGGGAGAACCCCGCCGACGCGGCGTGGAAGGCCCGGTGGATCGGATCGGCACACAGCACGATCGCCAACCAGTGGACCAACGTGAAGGCGTTCGTCTACTACCACGCCCGGTCGCCGAGCGGCAACGACTACTTTGCGGACACGTCGACGCGCGCGTTCGACGCCTTCAAGCGCATGGGCTGCGCCTCGCACTTCCGACCCGGCAACGGCTGCTGAGCGGAGCGCAGCGCCGGCAAGCCTCTAGAACAGCCGCCGGCCGACCATGTCGAACAGCCGCTCGTTGGGCTCGGCGTAGTAGGACATGAGCCGTCTGCGGGTCTGCGACGACATGCCGGGATAGCTGCCTGCGTTGTGCTTGCTGAGCTCGGGGACGCTCGGGAGCACGGGCAGGCCCAGGAACGTCCACACGTCCTTAAGGCCGCGGAGCGGATCGTTGGAGAATTCGCGACTCGACAGGACGAGCACCTGTTTGCGGTCGAACAGCGAGAACAGCACACTCAACTGGTCGGCGTACAGCCCGCGGGCCAGGTAGGAGTGATGCTGGTGCGCGTAGCTGCGATACCGGTCGTCCGCGAGCAGCTTCTCGACCTCGCCGGCAAGGCGCTCGGGCTCCCGGTCGAGCGCCTCCTCGAACGTCGGGAGGTCTTCCAGCCCCTCGAACACCATGTGCTGGTAGTGCGAGTACGCACGACCCACCGGATCGCGCAGCAGGACGATCAGCTTCACCTCGGGCAGCGCGGCCGCGATGCGCCGTGGCGCCGCCGGGTGGAACAGGTAGTACGGGCTGCCCTCGCCGGTGATGATGTCGAGTCCGTGCCGGCGCTTGGCGTACAACTGGTAGGCCGCTGTCGGGAAGTGCGCGCGGTACCACGACCAGCCGCGGTCGTACGCGGTGTCGAAGTAGTGGACTCCCTTGATGTGGAGCACGGGCGGCACGACCGCGCGGTGGTGCACCAGGTAGCGGTGGAGCGACGTCGTGCCGCACCGCTGAGCACCCACGATCAGATACGACGGGAGCATCCGCCCCTCGCTGGTGAGCCTGCCGGAAGCGACCATGATCTCCCGCGCCGCCCGCTTCATCAGCGACAGGTACCCGGGGCGCCGTGGCGCGGCCACTTCGAGCGATTGGCTCGCCTGCATCTCCACTCCCGCTCCATCGGTGGGGCGACGCCCGCTACGGGGCGGCATGTGCCAGATCTCTCAAGTTGTCGAAGTAGCCGTAGTCGGTCACCTCGATACCCTCGGCGCGCGCTTCGCAGAAGCGCAGCGACATCTCGAGCAGGTCGAGGGCGAGCAGCAGCGGCGCGAGGTCCGCGTCCACGTCGAGTGCCGCGAGGAGGGGGGCACCGCTGTCGATCACACGGCCCGGTGCCTGGAACTTGCTCACGGAGCGGTTGGGCGCGTGGAACACGAAGTGCATCAGGTCGAGGCCCACCGGCACCGGACATGCGCTGCGCTCCCAGTCCCAGATGCACAGCTCGTCGCCGACCCTGGACATGTTGGACGGGATGCAGTCGCCGTGCCACGCGCCGAAGGACAGCTCGCGGTCGCCGTACCGGTCCTCGAGGAGCTGGACGATCTCCGTGAGCTCACTGCTGTTCGCCGCGGGCGCGGCAACTAGGGCCGACGCGAGCCGTTCGCGTGCGGCGTGCCAGTACCGGCTCGCGGCGAGTGACTCCGTCCGGGACCCCTCCGCGATCTCCCTCATCGCGGCCAGCGGCACGTGCAGGCGCCCCCCCTTCCAGTCCCATCGCGGATGCGCGAAGGGGGCGACCACCAGGACCTCGCAGGACCTCCAGGTCCCCGCGTGCAGGACGCGCGGGACCTTGAAGTGCCGCAGCGGAGCCCTGGCGGCCATCCCCTGGAGCACCGCGCTCTCGTGGTGGACCAGGCGGCGGGTCACAGGCTCCCATCCGACCTTGGCGTATCCCAGCACCGAACCCTGTCGGTCGAGAATCTGCACGACGGGCTTGCGGTTCGGCCTGACTGGACCCAGCCGCACCGCCAGCTCGAGGTTGCTGCGCCCCAGCACCTCCTCGAGGTGGGCCCGCAGCGAGTGCTCGCGATTCTCGCCGGCGTCCGCCACGACCAGGACGCGGTCGCGCAGCACCCGGCCGGTGACCCCGATGCGCGTCAGCAGCCCGGTCAGCTCGGCCCGCAGCCGCATCCAGTTGTCGGTGGCGTTGTTGTACTGCCGGAACGACGCCGCGGCCGCCCTCCGGGAACCGACCGGCACGAGCAACCGCGGGTTGCTGGCGCTCGGAAGGACCGCGAACGTCTCCCAGCGCTGGAAGCCCGCCGGCGGGTCGTACGCGAGGAGCGCCGCGACCCCGTCCGATCCGCCCCCCCAGGCCTTGGCGAGGGGCTCGTAGACCGGATCCAGCGGCGATCGTGCCCGACCCTGCACGGTAGTCCTTTCGGCGCCCATGTTCGGATTCGCACCGCCGGACCCCTTCACGGCCGCCCGCGGCAAAGCGCGTCCTGCACCGCAACGCGCGATTCCCCACGGCTGTCCGCGGCTAGCCGCCCGGGGAAAGGGGCGACGGCGCGGCCCACGCGCGAGCGTACCATCCTCGGTTCCCCCCGTCCGTCCACGACGCGGTCCGCCGCCCCTTCCGCAAACACCGGCGATCATGACGATTCAATCACGGCTGACCGTCGCCCGCCGTGCCGTCAGGCCCTTTCCGAGCACAACGTCGCGATGACGCCATAACATCGCGGCGTACGTCGTCGTGCCGACCGCCAGCAGGAGCGCGAACGTCGTCAGCGATGCCCCGAACGCCGACCGCAGCACGACGCCGACCACACCGTAGGACACCGTGGAGGCGACCATCACCTTGCGAAGACCCTCGCCGACGGGGTGCAGACCCATCAGCAGCCACACCTCGACCACGGGGATCAGGTTCCTGACCAGGATGCTGACGGCCCAGGCGATCGCGGCCCCGTTGATGCCATGTGACGGGATCAGGACGAGGTTGAGCACGACGTTCACGACGAACGCCATGCCCCAGTTGACCAGGCTCCACCAAGACTTGCCGCCCATGAGCAGCACGACGTCCACCGGGCCGCTGACCGCCGCGATCAGCATCGCGCCGGCCAGGATGAGCAGCGCCGTCTGCCCCGCGACGAACTCGCGCCCGAACACCTGCAGCAGGAACGGCGCGAAAATCCCGACGGTGAAGTAGACCGGCCACACCAGCGCCGTCACCCAACACGTCGCGGCCTGGTACACCGAACTCGCGCGGTCTTGGCTCTTCGCCGCCAGCAGCTCGCTGAGCTTGGGACCGGTGACCTGCAGGATGGCGCCGATCACAAGGTGCCCAATGGTCAGATAGCGCGTCGCAACCGCGTAGATCCCGGCTTCCTGGGTCGAGCGGAGCACGCCCAGCAGGATCGTGTCGAACCACAGCACGGACACCTGGAAGAAGCTGGCCACGCCTCGCGGAGCGCTGAAGCGCCAGAACTCCCGCGCCAGCTGGGGCAGCGGCCGCGCCGGATCGCCGCTCGCCTGACGTTCGGTGCGGCGGAGCAGCACGACCAACCACCCGCTGATCGCGACCAGGCCGAGGGCGTAGGGCGTCGCCCAGGCCAGCGCGATCGCGACGCTGCCGAGGGAGACGGTGAGCACCGTGAGGCCGAGTTGCGTGACGGTGCGGCCGAGCTTGTCGACGGCGACGGCGGGCAGCATCGTGCCGAAGCCCTGCGTGGCCCCTGCCGCGACCGCCAGCAACGCCGCGAAGGGGATGAAGGGCACGAGCAGGTGCAGGTACCGCACGACCAGCTCGGCGTCCTCGCCCCGGCCGAGCAGTGCGGCGAATTGGCCGGCGAGGGCGTACCCGGCCGCCGCCATGGCGGCCCCGGTCACGAGCACCGGGGTCAGACCCACCAGCAGCGTGTGGCGGATGTCGCTGACGCGGCCGAGCACCCGATACCGCGCGATCATGCGCACGAGACCGACCTGCGCCCCGAACTGGCTCCCCGTGGTGAGGATCGTGAAGGCGGCGATCGCCACCAGCAACGCGCCGACCTGCCGCAGGTCGACGGCGCGCGCGATCACCACGAAGATCAGGAACGTGAAGACGGCGTTCCCGCCGGCTCCCACCATGTTGAGCAGCCCCCCGCGCGCGACCGTGCGAAGGTCTCGACCCGCGTCGTCGGTGTCCGGTGCCGCCGGGACCTGGGAGGGCGCGATCGCGTTCAACTCCCCCAGCCGTAGTCCGTACCCACGTACTCGTACAGCCGTCGGTTGGGCTCCGCGAAATACTCGCGGAGCCGCCGACGGGTCTCTTCACCCAGGGGGCCGTGCTTGTAGGTGTTGTGCTTGGGGTAGGCCCGCAGCCGCGTCGGCGGCAGTCCCAGGAATCGCAGGACCCGGTTCAGCGCGGCCTCGGGGTCGGAGAACAGCCCGCTCGAGTTCATGGTCAGCAACTGCTCGGCGGGGAAGTGCTCGTGCTCGCGCCACCGCTCGATCTGGTCGATGTACCGCCCGCGGGCCAGGTACGAGTAGTGCTGCGCGTTGAAGCTGCGGTAGCTCGGGTCGCTGACCATCCGCTCGAGCTCACCGTCGAGCCGCCGTTCCTCGCACTCGATCGCCTCTTCGAACGACAGGGCCTCGAAACCCTTCGCCACCTCGTGGCTGTAGTGCGACCAGGCGCGCGCCACCGGGTCGCGCAACAGGACGATCAGCTTGACGTCGGGGAGCAGACGCGCCACCCGCTCGGCAGCCAGCGGGTGGAACAGGTAGTAAGGGCTCGCCTCGCCGGTGATCGGCTTGCCACCGAACCGCCGCTCGACGAACCGCCCGTAGAACTGTGAGGGAAAGTAGCCGGAGTACCACGCGCCGCCGCGATCGAAGTGGTTGTCGAAGAAGTGGACCTCCTTGACCAGCGACTGGACGACCAGCGGGTGCTCGATCAGATAGCTGTAGAGCGACGTCGTGCCGCAACGCTGGCCGCCGATGACCAGGAACGAGGGCGCCAGCCGTGCATCACCCGGCGGGATCGTCCGGACCCTGGCAGCCCCGCGCAGCAGGTGCTGCGCGAGATCCTCGAACGCCAGGCGCGCCGGACTCAAGGAACCCCCCGCCCTCAAACTCCCACCTTCACTGCGGGAACGCGATCTTCCGCCACCGGTCCGTCAGGGGGGGCGGTGACGCTCGGGATGTACAGCGCGCGAAGGGCCAGCGCCGCCGCGACCATGACGATGGTGATCTGGGTCGGGACCTGCTCGTAGAACGCCATCTGCACCAGCGATATGAAGATGACGACGTGGCACCAGACGTGCACATCGGACCGCCCTCTGCGCGTGTGCCACAGTGCGAACAGCATCCAGCCCACGTACAGCAACAGACCTGGGAGGCCGTGGGACACCAGCAGGAGCCAGAACTGCCCGTGCGTGCCGATCGACGCCCCCCCCTCCTTGAGGTCTGAAGGCTGGGGCGCCCCGTAGCCCAGGACGGGGGACTCGCGCGCCAGGTTGATCGACGCCTGGTACAACGCCAGCCTGCCGGCGTCGCTGTGCGGGGTTGCCTGGCGGCCCTCGACCACCCCCAGCAACGGCGTGAAGTACACGATTCCCACCATGGTGGCCAGCAGAGTCCCGACGCCGATGAGCGGGCGGACCCTGCCCTGCCGGGCGAAGCGGGCGGCGGCGTAGAGCAGTCCCAGTGACAGGCTCAGCCACATCCCCCGGTTCAATGACACGACGACGCTCACGACCGATACCAGCAGCATCACCCTCGTCAGCCGGCTCCACCGCCGGGAACCCGCTGCCCAGCTGGCGACGAGGAAGGGGGTGAGCAGGGCGAAGTTCGACCCCCACGCGTTCGTGAACGCGAACGGGGCGCGCGGCCGCCCGATAGGGAACCCGAGGATGCGCGACGTCTGCGCGAACTCGAGGTGCACGAGCGATTCGATGAAGCGGACGTTCAACAGGCTGCGCGGCAGCACGAGCTCCGCCAGGCTGCTGAACGATGCTGTGGGAAAGGCCATCGCGAGCAACCCGCCGCCCGCGACCACCACCCAGAACATCGCGACGAGTCGGATGACGGTCTTGTCGGGGAGAACCTCCTTTGGGGTGTTGAAGACGTAGATGAACAGCACGGTCGCGCACAGGTAGGCCGAACCGCGGTAGACGAAGGCGACCGAGCGGTCGAAGGCGCTCAGCTGCGACGCCGAAATCAGCATCCAGGCGAGGAACAGCAGCCAGATGCCGAAGCCGCGCGGAACGCGCACCCTGCGCCGCGTCAACAGCGCGATGCCGCCCAACAACGCCACGGCCGTCCACATGACGGCCGTCACGCCCAGCACCCACCACAGGGGATAGGCCACGAACACCACCACCAGCGGCCATGCCGGGTGGAGTCCTCCACGGGAGGGGCGCAACCCCCGCACTGCCGCCGGCTGACGGGCGAGATCAGCGCTCACGGCACCGCAGCGGGTAGCCGTAGCGGACCAGCAGCGGCGCCGTGACCGCCGACACCGCCAGTCGTTGCCCCTTGGCCATCTTCGAGGTCCATTCCTCGTCCAGGCGCAGGTCGATCCAGCCGTCCGACATCCGCATCGGGTTGCCGCGGACCGTGTGGCTCAAGCCGAGCTTCACCTGGCCGTCATGCAGGAACTCAAGCGTGGAGTCATCGACCGGCACGTCGGCGAAGCCCAGGATCCGCTCCAGGTGCCGCCGCGGGTCGCGGACCACGTCCTCGTAGCGCATCCACAGGTAAGGAAGGTCCGTCCACCGCAGCATGTGCATCTGGAGGTTGTAGCCGGTGTACCGCAAGGCCGCGCCCATGGCCGGGTAGCGGAGCATGTAGGAGTGGATTTCGGGCCTGTCGGGCCGGACGATGCGCTTCTGCCACGAGAAGACGGTGCCGCGGCTGTCCCGCACCAGGTGGACAAGGCTGACGCGCGTGCGCGGCATGCGCGACAGCAGCAGCGCGTAGGAAGGCGCCTTCGAGGAGTCCACGATCACCGACGCCCCGGAGACGGCGGAGACCGCGCTGTAGAGCCGGGCGAGGTCTGACACTTGGGACTCGACGTCCGCGGTGAACCGCCTGCCGGCTCTGGGCGCCATCAGGTGCGGGACGCGCCACGGCCGGTCGACCAGGGCGCGCTTGTGCAGCAGCGCCTGGAAGTCGACGTTGTCCCAGCCCCCGAAGGCCTCGGTCCCGACCGCGCTCCAGAACGCGCAGTCCCGGAAGCGTTCGCCGCAGCCGCAGAGGCGGTTCTCGATGCCGCCGACCTGTGCGATGTACCTCAGCTCGCCGATGTTGACGACGCCTTTGACCTCGGCGAGCATCCGGGACAGAAGCGTGCTGCCGCTTCGCCCGTAGCCGCCGATGTACACGACCCGCAACTCGCCGGTGGGGGACCTGTCTCCGGGCGAACCGGTCGTACCCCGCTGTGTCTCCATCGTCATCTGTCAGTCTCCCGTCGGTGACTGCGGGACCTCCGATGCCGCGGTGGGGGCCGGTGGCTGGCGCCTGAGATGGCAACAGTCCTCCTGGTCGAAAGCGGCCACGGCATTCCAGATCTCGCCACGCCCAACTCCCGCCTGCGGCCACCGCTGCCCCGTCCGTGCACTGTTGACCTCCCGCATGTCAGGTCTGCGTGGGCGGACCGCCTCCCCCGCGCACCAAGGCGGCCCACCGACTCTGCCCGTCGGCCTCCAGGAACGGGTACCACCCCCCCGAGGCCACCGGAGCCGTTCACGATACTCGGAAACCTCCGGCGTGTCCCGACCCGGCTTGCCGCCATGGGTGCGAGGCCTTGACACGGAGGATAGGCAACGCGACAGTGGCTGTCACGGACGGTGTGGGCCCTCCCGGGGCCACACCGAACGTGTGGATGCACGGCCTCCACCCGCCGCGGCGTAGGTGAAGTGAAGCTGGACAGCGGGGCGGTACGCGGGGACCGCGGGGCGCGCAGCTGCGGTGGCTGGGGGCCCAGGTGGGACAGAAGGGTAGCTGCGTGACGGCGTACGTCGAGATCCGCGACCGCATCGAATGCACCATGGGCACCGACCACCTGCACCGCCTCCTTTCCAGCCGGGTGGCGGATCCGGCTCCTCTGCGGAGCGACGCGGCTGGAGCGAACCGAGACGAGGCGGTCGACCGCCTGGGCACCAGGGTCGCGGCCGTCGTCCTGCCGAAGACGCGCGCCCGTCGGACGGCACGGAGGTGATCGGGCCCGGTGACGGAACGCCCGCGGTCATCGTGCTCGCCGCGGGTATCGGCAGCCGCCTTGGGCGGCTCGTGGTCAAGCGGCCGAAGTGGCTGCTCGACCTGGCACCCGACGCGCCGCTGGCTCGCCACCACCTGCGGGCGATCGACCGCGCGCTGGCGGCCGGCGCACCGCGGATCGCGGTGGCGGGACATGCCAGCGACGCGCTCCGGGTGTTCCTCTTGCGTGAGGGCGCCGCCCACGTCGACGTCGTGGTGAATCCCCGGTACGCGACCTGGAACAACTGGTACTCCCTCCTGGTCGGCCTGCGGCACCTCGACCAGTTGGGCTGGCCCGGTGCGACCGTCGTGCTCAATGCCGACCTGTACTGCCCCGAGGAATGGCTGGCGGACGTCGCCGCGGCGATCACTCGTCGGACACCTCCGGAGGTGCTGCTCGCGGTCGACGTCGGGCGGCCGATGACGGACGAAGCGATGAAGGTCGAGCTCGATGGAACTGGGCGCGTCACCGCCATCGGGAAGTTCGGGCTCGCCCGGCCAGCCGGCGAGTACATCGGCCTCGCGGCGCTCTCGTCCGCCGGGAGGGCCGCGGTCGCCGGGATCCTCCAGACGTTCGCTGCGGACGGACGCACTGACGAATGGTACGAGGCCGGGCTGCAGCAGGCGATGGACAGCGGGCTGCGGGTCGAGGCGTGGACGACGCCGCACTCGGACTGGGTCGAGATCGACGATGCGGATGACCACGCGGCCGCACAAGATCTGTACGAGCGGCGCCGCCGCGGCGCCGAGGCGGGGGGATGCCGGTGATCGAGCCACGGGTCGTCACACTGCCGCGGCTGCTCAAGGTCGAGCCGGGAGCGTCGCGGACGATCGGACGCTGTCTGGCCACGGTGGGCCTGAAATCGGGCAACGTGGTCGTGGTGACCGGCGCGGTCGCGAGCCGCGTCTACGCGGATCGCATCGCCGCGCAGTTCCGCGACCAGGGCGTGCGCGTCAGGGTGCTCGGCAACGTCGCCGGCACGGCCCGCGAAGCCGAGAACCTCGCGTGCGACGCCAGCGACAACGCCGTCGACCTGCTGTTGGCCGTCGGCGGTGGCCGGGTCATCGACGTGGCGAAGCTCGCCGCCCGTCACGCGCACTTGGATGTGGTCACGGTGCCCACATCGGTGGCCAACGACGGGATCAGCTCGCCGGTCGCATCCCTGCGCGACGACGCCGGCTTCCGGCAGAGCTACGCCGCGGTGATGCCGACCGGCGTGATCGTCGACACCGACATCGTCGCCACCGCGCCGGAGAATACCCTGCTCGCCGGCTTCGGCGACCTGCTCAGCAACGTCACCGCCGTGCTCGACTGGCGCCTCGCTGGGCGCTGCGGCGCCGACCGGTTCGACGAGTTCTCCGCCGCGATGGCCGAGCATGCCGCGCTGCCGGCGCTGCACGCCTCGTCGCCGCGCGCGCCGGAGACGATCGCGGTTCTGGCCAGCGGCCTCGTCCTGAGCGGCCTGGCGATGGCGATCGCGGGGAGCAGCCGCCCGTGTTCTGGCGCCGAGCATCTGATCAGCCACAGCCTCGACGCGATCCTCGGTCCCCGGTCCCACCTTCACGGTCTGCAGGTGGCGCTCGGCACGCTGGTTTCAGCAGCCGCTCACGGGCGGTACGTCGATGAGCTCCACGCCGCCTTCAGGGCGCTGGGGCTGCCGCGCAACCCCGGCGCTGTGGGGCTGTCGTGGGACGATGTCTGCGCTGGCGTCATCAAGGCGCCCGACACCCGCCCGGGGCGGTACACGATCCTGAACGAGATCGACCTGGACGAGATCAGCGTACGGGACCTGCTCGACCGGGCGTTCGACTGATCCCCCGCCCGAGCGGGCCGCGTCCAGCGCGGCGGTGCGGCGCCAGATCCGCAGGCCGTTGACGACGGCGGCGGCGAGATAGAACGCCGTGGCCGTCCAGAGCCCCGCCGCGGCGGCGGTCGCGCTGCCCAGCAGCGGGATGAGCGACAGCGACATGATCTCGACCTCGACGCTGTAGGGCACCGCCTGGAGACGACGACCTGCCAGCGCCCGGACGTACCGCTCCGCCGCCGACGGGCGGTCGGTCGGCACCGGGACCATCCGCTGGGGCAGCTTGCCCAGCCCCTTCCGGTACACCAGCAGCCACGCCCAGACCAGACTCCCCCCAAGGACCGCGGCGATCACCTCGGGGCCGGCCGCACCCTCGCCGACGACGTAGAGCGCGAGGGCGGCGTAGTTCCAGCTGATCGTCACGACGTCGACGCCGACGTCGAACGCGGCGCCGCGCGCCGATGACTGGCCGCGCATGCGGGCCAGCTTGCCGTCGAGGCAGTCGAAGAAGAAGCGGATCTGGAACAGGATCCCGCCGAGCGGGAGCGCGCCGGCGAGGAAGCAGGCGCCCGAGGCCAGTCCCAGCACAGCGGCGACAGCGGTGAGCCGGTTGGGAGTGACCCACGACCACCGTGCGAGTCGAGGCACCACTCGGATCGCGACCGGGTCGACGACGAGCACCGTCCACCACGCGTCGACAGCCTTGTTCACCCGCCGCGCGTCGACTGTCGCGCTGGTCGTGTTCAGTCGCTCCTGCCGGCGCGCCGCTGTCACGTCCCCCGGGGCCAGCGGCGCTAGACGACGCGCCCCGCGGCCTCGGCCCCGGCGTGTCCGGGGGCGAGACCGTGGCGGAGATCCCCGCCCGGGATGCGGATCCGCGGGGCCTCCGGGCTGGAGCGTCGGGTTCCTCACAGGACACCACGGAAGGTCGGCCCATGCCCGGCGGGGCGTGGAGCACGCGTCCACTCACGTGGGTCTTTTTGGATGGTTGCCCTCAACCGGTCGCCTTTCCGCACCTGTCACCCGCGTAGCCCGCGGCACCCCCGGGTCGTGACAGGGGCGCCCGTAAACACCCTCGCCGGTCACCTGCACGAGCCGCCAGATCAACCGCGAGACGTCGTCGTACCGAACCGGCCGCGGCCGCCGGTTCGCCTGGTCAGGATGCGTTGTTGAATACGGCAAGTCAAGAACCGGTACGCAAGGTAACGGGAACACTTCGCGTAGTGGAACAGCACGAACTTCTTGTGCTTCAAACACACGGGCTCCGACCATGTGAGCGCTGAGTCGAGTCGGCGGCGGCGGACGGCCCCGGACAAGACCCATCAGGTTCCACTGCAGGTGTGGGAAATCGCACCGATGACTACGCGGAGCCCAGACGCGATGCGCGATCCAGTCCCGATCGAGCCGCTGCGCTACGCTTCCCCGCGGAGAGCAAGTTCTTTCGGATGCATTGATTTGCGGAAAAGGTCCGTAATTCGTGCGGATTGGCCCGGTAAGGGAAGGTATGACTAGTTTGGTCGTGGTCAAGGGAGAAGAGGCCATGTCCTCAGGCAGGAAACACACGGGACGTCAGCGACCGCGCGGTATACTCACCGGGTGACCAAGACGCGCCCCAGGATGCTGGTGCTCGGACTGACCCTCGCGGTCCTGGCCGCGGTCGTTCCGGAGGCGGCCGCCCACCCCGGTCACGGACCCGGCCGGGGCGGAGGCGTCGGCAGCACCGCCTGCGACGCCACCTCGCGGTTCCTGGAGGCCCAGGGATGGTGGACCCGCACGCCCGGCCGACAAGGCCCACACGAAGGCCACATCCATGTCGGGGCCTGCATCCCGACGGGGGTACTGAGCCGCCCCACCGACATGGACATCCGGCTGGTCATGCACGACAACCCTGGACGGTTCGAGTACATCACGGTCGTCACGAAGGGCAAGGGCTATGAGCACAAGGTGGCCAGGCTCAGGCGTGGGGGGGTCACCAGCCCGAACGGGACCCGAGAAGAGTGGTTCGAGGCTCGCCTGGACCCACGTGACTTCAAGCACTCGGGGAACCAGGAACTGCGCCTGCGCGCGTTCGTCAGATCACCGGCCGGGAACAGCTTCCTCGCGTCGCTCACCGTGCCGGTCCAGGTCGACAACGGCCGCCCGCGGCTCGACTGGACGCGTGAACCCTGGCTTCGCGGCAAGGGCATGTACTCCGCCGGGCGGCCCGTCCGCAACAAGCCGTACTGCGACGCCTCGTTGGTGTCCGACTTGCCCTCCGCGCCGGTTTCCGGCGTGTGGCAACCGCGTGTGCTCTTCGTCGACCACCCGACCGGCCACAACGACAACGCGCCGACCCGCCACCTGGTGTCCATTGACTCGGACGCCCACGCCAGCCCACCGGATCCTGGGACCGTCGTCATCGACGGCACGGGACCGCTGCCCAGAACAGGTATGACGCCGGTCACGCTGCGGATCGACACGACGAGGCTGTCCAACGGACGACATCGTCTCCACCTCAAGACTGAGTGCGCCGATGCGCTGCTCGGCGCCACCCAGGCGGGAGCGGTTGCCTTCGAGTTCAAGGTCCGCAACTAGCTCTGCACCCGTCGAGCCAGCACCAGAACCTCCCTCCCCCGAGGGTTGGGAGGTTCTGCTTCCACACAGTTCCATGGCGCCGCGTGCGGGTCGCCTTCTCGAGCCGGTGGTGGCTGCAGACAACACCGTCCGACGGTGTCCCGGCGGCGCAAGCCTGCTGATTCGAGGCTTGTCTTCGCTGCGGTGACCGCGTACCGTGAGCGGTGCTTCCTGCCCGAGAGGGCGGGTGGGGGGAAGCGCGGCTGCAAGAAGGGTGCGTACAGCGATGCCAATCACGCGCCGGCGGTTCCTAACCGCCACGGGTTCGCTGGTCGGGGCGGGGGTGGTCTCCCCGCTGCTGGGACGGATCCCGGCGTGGGCAGACGCGACCGCCGACCTGCGACCGATCTCGATGGCGATGCACATCCATGCCTCTTTCAGCGAGGGCATCGGGTCGATGGAGGCGCAGCTGACCCAGGCCGCGGCCAACCAGGTGGACGTCGTGTGGTGGAGCGAGCACGACTGGCGCATGTCGGCCTACGGCTACCGCGGGGTCGTGCATTTCGACGCGATGACCGAGAAGGAGGACGGCCTGCCGTGGACGTGGGTGCCGCGGACCTCCGGTTCGCTGTCGGAGTCGTCGGGACGCATCGTCACGACGCCGAGCTCGCCGCTGGATCCCAGCGTCCCGGGAAGCCTGCGGGTGACGGCGACGTCCAAGGGCAGCAGCGTCGCCGTCAACCGGTAATCGCGCCGACGCGGGGAAGTCTCGCCAGAACGCTCGCACATCCCTGACGGGCAGCGGCTCCTGCTCGAGGTGTTCCCCGAGCGGATCGGCCCCGACGCCTACCTCGAGATCCGGATCGTCACGTCGGCGTCCCACCCGAGCGGGACGCGCCGCGGGTGCGTACATCGTCGAGTACCGCCTCGGGGGCCCCGACGCCCCCGGCACGTATGCCGCGTCGGGCCTCGTCGGAGCCGTCACGCTGCCGGCCGGCGCGCGCGAGTGGAACTCGATCCAACTCGACCCATTGGCCGACATCGGCGCCCTCTGGCCAGACGTGGATGGCCGCGACGCGTCGCTGTACGACCTGTTCCTCGGTGCGGCGAGCCGCAACCGGACCCCCGCCGCCGGATGCTTCGACTTCCTCCGGTTCGCGCGGTCGACGCAGGGCGACGCACCGCTGGAGCGGCAGGCCGAGCTCATGGCGGCCTACGCGCCGCAGTTCCCCTCCGTCGCACAGCACCCCGCGCTCGAGGTGTCGCTGCACAAGGATCACGTGAACACCTTCGGCGGCAGCCGCGCACGCTGCCCGACTACTCGCCGCTGCCTATCCTCCCCACGCTGACCGATGGCGCGGCGACCGCGAGCTGATCGCCGCCGCGCACCGCAACGGCGGCCTCGCCTCCTTCAACCACTCGTTCGGCAGCGGTGGCGGGACCCTCTCCGAGTCGCAACAGGACGCGCGCATGCGCGCACTCGCGACCCGCCTGCTCTCCGAGCGGGCGTTCGGGGTGGACATCCTCGAGGTCGGCTACCGCAAGGCCGCCGGGATCACCCTGTCGCGCCACCTGGCGGCGTGGGACGTGTGCTCGCGCAACGCGCTGTTCCTGACCGGCAACGGCGTCAGTGACGACCACAGCGGGAAGAACTGGCGAACCGGCACCAAGAACTTCCTGACGTGGGCGTGGGCGCCGACGACCTCCGAGCCCGACCTTCTCGCCGCATTGGCAGCCGGACGCGCGTTCTTCGGCGACCTCGCGCGGTTCGCGGGGACAATCGACCTGTGGGTCGACGGGGCGTGCCCAATGGGATCGGTGTCACTGTCCGACGCCCCAGCGCGGGCCGTCACCGCGACCGTGACGGGCATCCCCGCCGGCGGCACGGTCCGCCTCCTCCAGATCGTCGTCGACTACGCGTCCCCGGACGTGCCGCCCGACTACGTCCAGGTCACGACGCTGCCCGCCGACGACTTCGCGACCGGTCCGGCGACCGTCATCTGCGCCAATTCGCGGTCGTCGTTCGTGCGCGTGGAGGTGTACGACAGCGGCGGCCTGGCGGTTGCGCTGTCCAATCCGGTGTGGCTGCTGCGGACCTCGCCCCCGGAGGGCGTCCCCGCTCCCCGGGTGTGCTGAGTCCGGCTCGGCCCCGCCCGCTTTACGCGTGTGGCGCGAGCAGGATGGTCCACATGGTGGCGTTCTTGCTGGCGCTGTTCGCCGTCGCCGTCAGCGAGCCGTAGGTGCCGGCCGGCTGGGCGGCGGCGTTGTCCACCGCCAGCGAGGTGATCCGGCCCCCGCCGGCGCCGTAGGACCCCGCGCGCACGGTCTGGCCCGCCGGCGGCGTCCACGCCGTCGTCGCTGACGTCTTGTCCGCCCAGTACGACACCGCCCACGTGCCCGACGACGCCGTCGTGACCGCCGGTGTGGTGTGCTCCGAACGCGACGTCGTCTCGGCCACCCCGGCGAAGCTGTCCACCGGCGC
>JACCXR010000405.1 GCA_013696915.1 Euzebyaceae bacterium | reverse complement strand
TGCGCGAGGCCAGAGCGTCGGCGGGTCTCACGCAGCGGCAGCTGGCGCAGCGAGCCGGCACGGCACAATCCGCCGTCGCCCGGTACGAGACCGCGCGGGCACTGCCCGACCTCGACACGCTGCACCGCCTGCTGGCGGCTTGCGGCCAGCGACTGGAGCTGCTGGCCGCGCCGGTGGACGAGGCCGCCCAGCGCCAGCTGCTCGAGTCGCTCCAGCTGACCCCGGGCCAGCGCGCGGAGAGGAACCGGCGCGTCACGCGGCTGGCGGAGCGGGCCGCCGCCGCCCGTCGGGAGGGTCGGGTGCGCCCGCTCGCTGAACCCTGATGGATCCCGTCGAACTCGACGCCGTGGCGATCGTCGCGGCGCTGAACCGGCACGGCGTTCGCTACATCGTCATTGGCGGGTTCGCCGCCGTTCTGCACGGGCTGGCCCGGACGACGGAGGATCTCGACATCACGCCGGCGCCCGACCCGGACAACCTCGGCAAGCTCTCCGATGCGTTGCGTGAGCTCGATGCGCGGCTGCTGGCACCCGGTGCCGAGGAACCGATCGGCTGGCCCTGGTCGGGCGAGGCATTCAGCCAGTTCACCACCCTCACGACCCGCACGAACGCCGGGGACCTCGACATCTGCCTGCGGCCGGACGCGCCGGGCGGCCGCCAGTTCCACTACGACGAGCTGGCACGCAACGCCCTGGTGATCGAGCTGCCGCCCGATATCCCCGTCGCGGCTCTCGAGGACGTCATCGCGTCCAAGGAGGCCTCGAACCGCGACAAGGACCGCGCGGCGCTTCCCGAGCTCAAGGATCTGCTGGCCGCGCTGCGCTCCCGACGCGGCGTCGACCCGCTCCGGAGGGATCCCGGTCCCGCGGGGAGATGAGCCACGTCAAGGGCGGCCGAGGACAGCCGTGCGCCGAGTTCGAAGCAGCCCAGGTCCCGCGCGACGTCCCGATGGTGGGACCGCGAGCCCCGACGGCGCGTGCCCGCGCGACCGGCCCTCAGCGCGTCAGGGCGGCGCCCAGGAACTCGTGCGCCCGCGTGACGGGGTCCGGGTCCTGCGGCGGCTCGCCGCGGATGGTCGCGAGCAGCTCCCAGTAGCGCGCGGCCCTTGGGTCGTGGCTGGCGTACTGCTCGCGGAGCCACACCCGGACGTCGGCCGGCGGGCGGCCCAGCGCGCCGGCGTACACGTCCACGAGGGCGTCGGCGATGCGGCGGCCCTCCGCCGACGACGGGTCGGCGCCGGCCTCTGCGGCCGCGCCAGCTTCGGCGGCCACGTCGGCGGCGCGCTTGCCGAACTCGCGCACGTCCACGCCCTCCACCTCCGACCAGAAGCCCGCGGCGTTCGCGCGCACGTTGCGGCGGAAGGTCTCGTCGGTGACGAGGCCCGCGAGCTCCAGCCAGGCGTCGAGCTGCGCGGCCGTCGGTTCGTCCGGCAGCTCCGGAAGCCCTGCCTCGGTGAGCTCGGCCAACCAGTCCCGGTCGACCGGCACGCCCTCGGCGGTGCCGGCGAAGAAGTCGCGCACGAGCGCCGCGCGCTCCGCCGCCGACATCGTCGCGAGCACCTGAAGACGGCGGAGGTACGCCGCGCCCTCGTCCGCGCCCGCGTCCCGCGCCGCCCGCAGCACGGCCCTGGTCCGCTGCAGGTCGCGCAACTGGACCTCGACGGCCTCGAGGTGGAGGTTCACCACCTGCGTCATGCCCCTGGGCTCGGCGAGCAGCCCCTTGATCGTCGCGAGGTCGAAGTCCAGGGCCCGCAGGGCGCGGACCAGCTCCAGGCGGGCCAGGTCCTCGCGGTCGAACAGCCGGTAACCGCCCGGGGACCGCGCCGCCTCCGGCAGCACGCCGAGGTCGGCGTAGTACCGGATGGTCTTCGCCGGCACGCCGCTCGCGGCTGCGAGTTCCCCGATGGTCATTCGATCCAGGGCTTGACCTTCCAGTCACTGGAACCCTTACACAGGCTACATGGCGACCAAACGGATCCTCACGACCATCAAGATCGAACTCGCGGCGGGCGAGGCCAATCCGGCCAAGGTCGGGCAGACGCTCGGCCCCCACGGCGCGAACATCATGGTCTTCTGCCGTGACTACAACGCGGCGACGCGGGCGCAGCGGGGCACGATCGTGCCAGCGGTTATCACCGTCTACGAGGACCGCTCGCACGACTTCGTCCTCAAGACCCCGCCCACCGCGGCGCTGCTGCGGCGCGCGGCCGGGCTCGAACGCGGCGGCGCCCAGCCGGGGCGCCTGTCCGCCGGCACCGTCACCCGCGCCCAGCTGCGGGCGGTGGCCGCGGCCAAGCTGCCCGACCTCAACACCGGCGACCTCGACGCCGCCGAGCGGGTCGTGGCCGGAACCGCCCGGTCGATGGGCCTGTGCGTCGAGGGCTGACGCGGCCGCGCCGCCGATCCGAGCCGGTTGCGTCGGCGGTGCGGCCGGTCGTCATCCGCCGGTGCCGGTCGTCGCGGTGTCTGCCTCCCAGTCGACGTGGTAGCGGTGCATCCAGGCAAGCGACTCGGCGCTCTTGGCGGCAACCCTGGCCAGGAACAGCGGCAGCACCAGGTCGCGGAGGCGTCGCGCGACGGGCCCCGCGGCCTTGAGGTTGCTCGACCTCGCGCCGTGGGCGACGACGCGCTCGACGCGGTTCCGGCGGAGCGCCTCGTAGGCCGTGAACGCCTCCGCCGTCGTGGGCAGGTCGCGCAGGCACTTGGCGAGCACACCGCGTCCTCGATCGCCATCGAGGCTCCCTGCCCGGAGGACGGCGAGGTGGCGTGGGCGGCGTCGCCGATCACGACCATCGAGCCGTTGTGCCATGTGGGCACACGCGGCAGGTCATAGGTCGCCCAGCCGCGCAGCGGACCGGGCGTTGCGTCGATGATCTCCACCGCGGGCGAGCGGTCCTTCGCGAACAACCCCAGAAGCATGCTGCGCCACTGCTCGGAGGTCGTCGCGGCGAGTTCCTGCTCCGTCGGCTCGTCGCGGCGCGGCGGATTCGCGAACCCCACGTCTCGCCGGAGTGGGCGACCGCCCACCAGGACGAGGTTATCGCCGAACGGCTCGCTCCGTTGTACGGCGGGCACGCCGAGCATCTGCACGCCGTCCTGCAGCGCCGCAGCCCTGAAGAACTCCGGGTCATCGCCGACTTCCTCACCGATCTGACCCGCCCGGG
>JACCXR010000381.1 GCA_013696915.1 Euzebyaceae bacterium | reverse complement strand
AGCACTTCTACGGCGTCCCGGAACCACTCGAGTGGACGCGGGCGTCGATCGCTGCGGCGCTGGCGTGGAGCCCGCTGCCCCGGGCGGTCGGGCTGGGGTTCTGCGCCTTGGGGGGCGCGGCGGCGCTCTGGTCGCTCGCCGAACTGGGGCTGCTCGCGGTGCGGGGACCCCGATCGCCGGAGCCACCCGACCCACCCGACGCCGAGGCGCCCGCACCGGTGTCCTTGGAGGTTCGCGCGGCTGCCCCGAGCGGTGACGGCCCCGCGACGGGAGACGCGCTGTGAGCGCGGTCAGCCTGGCGCTTGGCGTGGTCTTCGGAGCCTTGCCCTTCGTGAGCGGCATGGCCGACTACGACGTGATCCACCGAGGATTGCTGCTCCAGGAGGGGCAGCTGTACCGGATGATGATCGCGGTCGTCGGCATCGCGCCCCCGCTGCTGGTGCTCCTGCGCCGGCGCGGGTAGCGCACGCCGCTCGGCGGCCCGCTCGATGTGGCGCGTAGCGGCCTCACCCGCCAGAACATCCAGGGCGCCGGCTGTTCGGAGTTGGGCTGTGCTATCCCGGGCACGTGCCCCGGCGCGGTCGCCGCGATGACCGCCGCCGGGTGACTGCCCGGTCTGTTCGTCATGGCCGGCATCGGCTGCGGCATCTTCCTCCGTGACCGCATCTCACGGCACCGGCAAGCCGCGAGGCCACGGCCGCGAGTTCATCGCCGCTGTTGCCAAGGATGAGGTGAACCGGCTCAGCCGATCGCTCCTGTGCTCAGCAGCTCCTCTGCCCCGGGACGAGCGGCACCGTCGCATGGTGATACGAGCCGGTGGAGTCATCGGCAGCGAGTGCCATCAGCCCCGTGGAGGCCCCCACAGGCTGCTTGGTCAAGGTGGCGTTCGTTAGGCGCCCCCCGGGTTGGCTGGTGATGAAGGGACGGCCAAGACCCGGCGGGAAGACGAGGCGGTCGAACGGCGCACTCTTGCAGTAGACGGCGCTGGGCGAGTCTCCGGCCGTCGCGAGCACGTAGACCACGTCGTGGTCGATGTCGATCGCCACCTTCGGCCGGGTATGCCGGTCCGCCACCAGGCCGACCACATGTCGCCGCCATTCCCCCTGGTCGTCGCGCGTGAGCAGGAGCACCTGCTCCGCCTGCGGGTCGGAAGCCGGGAGGCCGCCCAGCGACGTCTTGACGGCCGCGTAGAGCTGCCCCCTACCGTCGGAGGTGACGTTGACATGGTTGTCGGCGAAGCCGGGGCCCTTCAGAACAGTGGTCGTCGGATGCCAGACGTCCTCCGCGGCGCCGTCGTCGCGGGCTGCGAAGTAGAAGGCGTCTTCCTCCTGTCCTGGTTGCTCCACAGCAGACCGACCTGCGAGCCGTAGGCGACGACGGCGACCTGGTCGTCGTCCACCGCCGTGCCCTCGACGGGCGGGACGAACGCCTCGCCCCACTGACCGTCGCCTCCCAGCGTCCGGTTGACCTGCACCCAGCCACCCTGGATGTAGGCAATCCAGAGCCTGCCGGTGGTGTCCTTCGCGAGGGTGAAGTCCCGGACACCGTTGGCAGAGATTGCGACCGGGAAGCCGGCATCCGGCAGGAATCTGCGTGTGGTGGGCTCGTAGCGGAAACGGGTCAGTCGCAGGTGGTCACGTGCATAGTCCTTGGGTCCCCGCTCACCACGTACAGCGACGTGCCGTCCCACAAGGCGTCGGAGCCTGCGTGACCACGCTCGTCGATGAGGACGCCGGTGTCCACCCAACTGTCCGAGGCGGAGTCGTGACGGTGGATCCGCCACTCTCCGCTCTCCGCATCCACCATGGACGCCCACCAGGCACCGTCGTGAGTCCACAGCTTGCTCTGTGGATCGCTCCCGGTCGGCTCGGGGGAGTGGCGGGGATCGTAGGACAGGGTCTGAACCGACCTGCTCGGCGGCGGTTCGGGGATCGTCGGCTGCGGACGGGCGCGGTCTTCCGTGCGCAGCGGTGCGGGGGTCGACTGCGGCACACCCGGGAGCAGCAGGAGCAGAATGCCGAAAGCCAGCGTCATGATCAGTGGAACCGTCCACTCGCTGCGCATGTCGGCGGAAACCCCCTGTGGTCCGGCCCCAGCTGGGAGCGGGACCTTGCCAATCCCCCAGTCTACCTTACTCTGAGTCACCAGGGGGCGTGGGGGCTGGTGGTGGACTGTTCCCCTCGCGCCCGTGGTCGAGCAACGCTCACGTGTCGTAGGAGGAGCGCTCCTCCGCGGCCGCGGCTGTCGGCGGGGCGGCGCGCAATGCGAGCTCAATCGGTCGGCTGCGGCTAAGGACCTCCACGGACGGCATCGTGGCGAGGATCGCGCAGACGGCGCTGGAGCGCTTCACGTTGAGGCCGTCCGTGGCCACCAGATGGCGGTTGGTCAGCCGCCCGCGGGCGGCGAGGTGGTCCCAAGCGATGTTGAGCATCCAAGCGGGCACCGGCTCGGCGCCCCGGCCCAGGCGCGCGCTGCGCTCGGTCTCAATCCACACCGCCTCGCGCGTGAGTTCCACGATCCGGTTGGGTCGGCCCTGCGCGAGCGTGCGTACAGTCGAGCCGGGCGCCAGCACCGCCCGCAGCTCCTCCCACAGGTCCGGGGGGAACGTGTCGGCGAGGGGTGCCCCCACGTCGGGGGTCCACGGCTCGCACGCCGGGTGCGCCCACCAGCTCTCGGCCAGCTCGCAGAGCTGGCACAGGTCCTCAGCTTCTGCCTCCCCTGTGAGCAGGACCGCAACCTCGATGTTGCGGAGCCGGCGGCTGGTGAGGTTCGCCGACCCGACCAGGGCGCGGACGCGCGTCCCGCTGCGGGAGAGGTACAGCTTCGGGTGGTAGGTGCCGCGCGGCAGGTTCAGCAGCCGGACGTCGACGCCGAGCTCCGCGGCACGCCGGAGCGCTCCCGCGGTCGTGTCCCCGAACACGGTGGTGCAAGTAGGCGGACCCGACCCAGGCGGCCCCTCAGCGCCGGAGCGAGGAGCTCCACACCCGCCTGGTTCGCGAACGCAACGCACAACAGCGCGTCGTCAGAACCGGCCACGACCGCGCGGACAACCTGCAGCATGCTGCCAGTCGCGGCGATGGACACCCCGGTCACGTCGCGTCCCGGCATCGAGCTCCCCGCCGGGCGGCGTGTGGGCGGTCCTCAGCAGATGGACTTCGGGAAACCCTCCGCGCCATACGGTCCCGCCTCCTCGGCGGCGGCCAGCACGTGCATGCTGAAGGTGTCGATGCGGCTCAGGACGAAGTCGCGCGTCTCGTCATCGAGGAAGTGGACGGTGCATCCCTGCAGGCCGCGGCTGAGCAGCACGCGGTAGGTGTTCTTGACGAGCTCGGTGAAGCGCTCGGGGGACACACCGCGCTTCACCGCCCTGTCGTGGGAGTGCCCAGGTTGCCCGACCCAACCTCGACGGCCGCGGTAGACGAGGTCGCGCCCCCAGATGACGCCGACGTGGTCGAACTCGAAGCCCTGGGCGGTGTAGATGCAGCCGACCTGGTCGAGCCCGCCCTCCTCGCAGGCCCACAGGTGGGACTTGGGGATGCCCGGGGCGAGCCTCGTCTTATCGGGTTTGGCGTTCCACGGCATCGCCCAGCCGGCGATCTCGACATCCGCTGGGAGCTGCCCCTGGTCGTCGGGATCGGACCAGCGCCAGCAGTACCCGGCGACCAGCCGCGCGCTGCGACCGGCTGCGGCATGGGCGCGGACAGTGACCTCGAGCTCCTCGACCGTGTCGGCCACGTCGAAGTCGAAGTTCGGATCTCCCGCCCACAGCTGGTTCGCGGTCCGGCGGATCCCGAGGGTGTGCTCGACCCATCGCACGAAGCCGTCCGAGCCCCCGCAGCGGAACTGCACCGACAGCCGCTCCTCATAGACATCAGCGCCCATCTCCTTGGCGAGCGCCTCGATCTCGTCGGAATTGCCGATCTCTCCGCCGCGGACTGCTTGGAGGTCGTCGATGAAGAACACCGCGACCTTCGCAACGGTGAGGAGCTCGTCGATCTGCGGGCGGTCGGGATCATCGGCGCGCCTCTTCGTCCACCGGTCCCACGAATGAATCCGTATGCGGTGCGCCTCGTCGCACAGCAAGACGTCGATGCTGCCGGGCGCGGCGTTCAGGTAGGAGTTGAAGAAGCGGAACTGCTGGCTCGCGCGCACGCCGACGATCTGGCGGATCGTATTGGTGAACGCCGCTGAACCGGTCGCGTGGTGGGCGACGTAGCCATGCCCCGACAGCTCAGCGACGAGGTTCAGAGCGAGGACCGACTTCCCGGTGCCCGGGCCGCCGCGGATGATGAACGCGGCGCGCTGGTCAAGTTCGACGCACTCGGCGACCTTCGCCACGATCGCGTTGAACACGACGCGCTGCTCGTCGAGGAGCACAAAGGTCGGCTCGGCACGGACCATCGCGGCCGTATGTGCGAGCAGCTTCTTGTGCGGCCGGTAGGTGCCGTTGCGGACCTGCTGCATGACCGGCATGCCGCCGCCCGCACCGAGTCGATCGTCGAGGAACACCACAAGGTCGGTGAGGCGGTCGCCGGCGAACAGGGGGTGCACCCCGAGCAGGTTGGCGTGGCGGGCCGACAGCAGCTCAGAGCCGTCGTCGTGGATGAAGTCGTGGAGGAAGGCGCAGGCGGCGAGCTGCACCGCGCCGTCGTGGAAGGCCGTGTGCGTGTCCGCCAGGTACATCCGATACTGCCCGGCCTGCGCACTGGGGTGCAGGACATCCCTCGGCTTGCCGCCGTAATCGACAACGACGCACTCGGGGACCCGCGAGGCCGCCGCATCGTCCCACTGCTTGAGCTCGACGATCACCGCACCGGGGCGGCCGTCTTGATCTGTCCCCGTGATCAGTGCGTCGATGCGCAGCGAGGACAGCGGCAGCTGGTACTCCAGCAGGATCCCGTGGTCGGTAAGAGCGGCCACGCGCACCGCGTTGGCCAGCGCCTTCAGGGAGTTGCGCCATGACCGGACCTCGCTCGGCGAGGGGTCGAAGCCGCGGTCGTCGAACCACGCCCGCCGCAGGGTCTCGGCCATCCGATTGTGCGTGACCTCATCCAGGAAGTCGGTCGTTGGACCGCAGTACAGCTCCGTCATCAAGCCTCCAGCCATCAACCTGTTCCAGAGGCTACGCCGAGCAACTCGTGCGGTTCAGAGGCAGCGGGGTGGGCCGTCGGTGGGGCTGCTGGTGATGAGCTCGGCGACGTGGTGAGCGGGGGTGGCCCCGGCAGCGCCGTGGTCGGCTTGGAGGCGGGCGTGGTCCTGGGGTGACCGACGGTGGCGTTGGAACCTTTGCGCCGCCTTCCCATGACGTTGGTGTCGGGGGGCCCAGCCAGCCGTTGTGGACCTCGCCGGCCGACCGCGGATGGGAAGCGCTGTTCAGAGGCTTGAGTGCCCACGGCAGGATTCGAACCTGCGGCCTTCTGCTCCGGAGGCAGACGCTCTATCCCCTGAGCTACGTGGGCGGGAGCCCGCAGTCTAACACCGGGAGGACCGGGCTTTTCGG
>JACCXR010000559.1 GCA_013696915.1 Euzebyaceae bacterium | reverse complement strand
CCGAGCCGGACAGGGACGCGGCATTCTGGTCCTGGCTGACAGGCTGGACCAGCGCGGCCGGCGTCGCACCCCGGTCCCTGCGTCACCCGTCGCTGCTTGGTCCCCTGCTCGAGCTGTGCCCTGAGCGAGCTCGCAAGGAGACGACCAAGAACCGGCTGCATCTCGACATCCGGCTTGAGACTGGAGATGATCCCGACGGCGTCGCGGCGAGCATCGCCGAGCGCGGTGGCCGCGAGCTCCACCCGGAGTGGGGAGACCTGCCGTGGCGGCTCTACGCAGACCCGTCCGGCAATGAGTTTTGCGTGCTTCCAGCGCGGTCGTGAGGAAAAGTCATAGGCGCTCCCAACGCCAGCCCCGGCAGTGCACAGACCGGCTGAGATCAGAGGTCCGGGTCGCCAGGGCGGTCCTTCGCCGCAAGGGCCGAGTATCCGAGCAGTAGTCTGCGGCCCTCGCTCTGGAGGAGAGGAAAGCGCGATGGCGGAGCTTGTCCTGTTCCACCACGCCCAGGGGCTCACCGAAGGCATGCGTGCCTTCGCCGACAGGCTGCGCTCCGCCGGCCACCATGTCACCATGCCCGACCTCTTCGACGGTGCGACGTTCAGCACGGTCGAGGAAGGCGTCGAGTACGCCGAAGGGATCGGCTTCGATGAGATCATCTCCCGCGGCGAGGCCGCCGTGGCGGATCTTCCCGCCGCCCTCGTCTACGGAGGCCACCCACATGGTCGTCGAACGAACCGTGGCCATGCTGAGGGACTTACGCTGACGCCCCGATGCCATCGCGGCCCTTGGCCCGACCTTTCAGGTGCCGCCGGCGAGGTGGTGGGAGATGGCGTAGGTGGCGTGGCGGTTGAGCGCGTGGCGGGCGCGGTCGTACCGGCGGGTGGTCTTGGGGTCGGCGTGGCGGGCGAAGTCCTGCATGTCGCGCAGCGACACGCCGGCGTCCAGGCCGACGGTGATCGCGCTGTGCCGCAGCCCGTGCGGCGTCAGGCGCTTGTTGATTCCGGCGTCCCGGGCGAGCGCCGCGACGAGGTACTGGACGTTGTAGGCGGTCATGCGCCGTCCGTTGCCATTCAGCAGAAGCGGCCCGTGCGTTCGGCCGGCGATGGCCGCGGCCAGCGCCTGCATGGTCGGAGGAGCGAGCGCGACGACGGTCGGCTTGTCGCCCTTCGTGGTCCGAAGCGCCAGGGTGTGGTGCCAGGAGTGGCTGCCGACATCGGTGACGTCGCAGGCCACGAGCTCGCCGCAGCGCAGCCCGTTCAAGCCCGGCAGCATCGCGGCGGCCCACCATGCGCCGCCGCGGCGTTCGGCGGCGGCGAGCCAGTCGGTGAGTTCGTGGCGGGTGAGGCTGAGCGTCGTCGACTCGGTCGGTCGGCGGGGACGACGGATCACCTCGACGGGGTTGCGGTGCACCAGTCGCTCGCGGACGCACCATCGGTAGAACGCCGAGACGGCGGAGACGCGCCCGGCGATCGTGTTGGGGGCGTAGCTGCGGGCGCGCAGCTCGCCGATCCAGCCCTCGAGCATGGCGGGGTCAATTTGGGCAAGCGGGTCGTGGTTGTGGGCGGTGCACCAGGAGAGCCACCCGGCGAGGATGAACGCATAGTTGGCTCGAGTACGCTCGGACCAGTAGCCGGCAAGGAAGTCCTGGAGCAGCTCCTGGACCTTGTTGTGCGGGGGCAGCGGTGAGGACGTGGACATGGCGCCTCCGATCGACGACGGACATGTCCAGCAGCGTCTTGTCGGGACCGCGCAGTCGACCGGAAGCTGTGCCCTTACGGCCATGCGCCGCAAGGATCGCAGTGCCGGTCACAGGCGCTGGCCCGGCTTCTTTGGTCGCCAGAGTGGGCGGGAAGTAGCTGGCACCTCAGTCGGCGTACCCCGACCGGTTGCCCGTGAAAGGCTCGCGCTTCGGACCCGAGCCTTCGGGCTGGCGCTGGGCTCGACGAAGCGTGATATCACGTAAGGCGGCCGCCAGCTCGCGCGTGTGTCGTCGACGCGGGAATGGGGCTCGCCATGAACGGGCCCCGGATCACGTGGTTGGCAGCCGCCTTGGTCGGGAACCCAAGCATCCGAACCGCTATGGAGGAATGAGCGATGGGCTCGAAGGATGATCACCTGCAGGAACCGACCGGCGATCGGATACGCACGCTGACGACCACGCAGTCGAAGGCGCGGGAGCTGCGGGCCGGCTCTGGCGGGCACGAGCTGGGGCAGCTGCAACACGAGTGCATGGGCGCGGCCCAGGCGGTGCTCGAGCAGTGGCC
>JACCXR010000326.1 GCA_013696915.1 Euzebyaceae bacterium | reverse complement strand
CGGAAGGCCAGCGACGTGATCACCGCCATCGTCCTGCTCCACGTGGACGTCCACGCCATCCCGGAGACGGCGGAGGCGATCGCGGACATCGACCGGGTTTCCGAGGTCTACTCCGTCACCGGCGACTGGGAGCTCGTGGCGCTCGTGCGCGTCCACGGGCACCAGGAGATCGCGGACGTGGTCACCGGCGGCATCGCCAAGGTCGCGGGCGTGACCGGGACGCACACGATGATCGCCTTCCAGGCCTACTCCTCGGGCGACCTCGAACGGCTCTGGGGCGTCGGGTTCGAGGACGCCGAGGGCCTGTAGCCCACCTGTAGCCCGACGTCAGCGCTGCGCCAGGGACACCGCCACCCAGCGCTCCAGCACACCGGCTGCCGCCCCCGAGTCGATCGCCGCGGCGGCGGCCGCGAGTCCCTCGTCCCAGCTGGCGGCGGCATCGGCCGCCAGCAGCGCCGCGGCCGCGCCGAGCACGACGATGTCCCTCGGGGCTCCCGGCTCGCCGGCCAGGACGGCGTCGGCGATCCGGCGGTTGTCCCCGACGTCGCCGCCCCGCAGGTCGGCCACGGCGGCGCGGGCGACCCCGTGCTCCCCGGGGTCGAAGCTCGACCGGGTGACCTCGCCGCCCCGCACCTCCCAGACGGTTGAGGGGCCGGTCGTCGTCAGCTCGTCCAGCCCGTCGTCGCCGTGGAAGACCAGCGCGTGGGTGGTGCCCAGACGGGCGAGGACCTCGGCCATGCGGGGCGCCATCGCCGGGTCGCTCACCCCGATCGTCTGGTGGCGGGCCCCCGCCGGGTTCGTGAGCGGACCGAGGAAATTGAACACCGTCGGCACCCCGAGCTCGCGGCGCGCCGGCATCGCGAACCGCATAGCGGGGTGGAAGGTGGGCGCGAAGCAGAACCCGATGCCGACCTCGGCGATGCACGCCTCGACGCCGGCCGGCGGCAGGTCGATGGCGACGCCCCAGGCCTCGAGCAGGTCGGCCGAGCCGCACCGTCCGCTGGCGGCGCGGTTGCCGTGCTTGGCCACCCGCACGCCGGCGCCGGCGGCGACGAGCGCGGCCACGGTCGAGACGTTGAACGTGCCGGCGCGGTCACCGCCGGTGCCGCACGTGTCCACGACGGGCCCCGCGACTGTGACCTTCAGGGCGAACTCGCGCATGCTGCGGACGAGGCCCGCGATCTCCCCGGCGGTCTCCCCCTTGCTGCGCAGACCCACCAGCAGGCCGGCGACCTGCACCGGGCTGGACTCCCCCAGCATGATCTCGCGCATGAGTGCCGCGGTGTCGCTGTCGTCGAGGTCCTGGCGCCGCACCAGCCGGTTCAGGACCTCCGGCCAGGACACCGCCGCCGGCTCAGCCGCCGTCACCGGGCTGGCCCGCGTCGACCGCCGGGCCCGGACGGGCCGGACCCTGGTGCTCGAGCCCGGCGTGATCCGGCCCTGGGACGTCGAGCAGCGACGGGGTGGGGTCGCCGCCGACCCCGGGAAGCGCCGGCACCCGCTGCCCGGCCACGAGCGCCTCGACCGTCTCGGCGAGGTCGAAGGGGTCGGGCGGCTTCAGGACGTACGCGTCGGCCTGGGACCAATCCGACAGCCACCGGTCCTGGGCGCGCGCGAGCAGCAGCAGCACCGGCGGCATCGCGCGTCCCATCTGGCCGCGCGCCTTGACCTCCCGGCTCAGCGCGAAGCCGCCGGTCGGCCAGGTGTCGTTGTCGGCGACGACGACGTCGAAGTGTTGGCCCTCGTCGAGGAAGGCGAGCGCGCGCTGGGGGGTCCGGACCTCGGCGAGCGTGACGTCGGGATCACCGAGCAGCGCAGCTGTGACCTGCGCGGTCACGCTGGGGTGGCCGGACACCAGGAGGACCTTCACACGGGGACTCGATCGTCGGGATCGCGGAGGGAAGGGGCATGATGCCACCCGTCGCGGCCGGACCGAAGTTGAGGCTGCGTGACGCCGCCCTATCCTTGGCTCGGTCCGCGATCCCAACCGTCGAGGAGCCCGGTGACGTCGCCCCGCCCGTTCCGGCTGACTCCGCAGCGCGCCGCCGTCCTCCGCGCCGTGCACGACGCGAGCGACCACCCCACCGCCAGGGACATCTTCGCCCGCGTGAAGCCGGGGCTGCCGGGCATCGGATTCGCCACCGTCTACCGGACGCTCAACCTGCTCGTGGAGCACGGCGAGGTCCGGGAACTCCGGGTCGGAGAGGATCCGGTCGGCCGGTACGACGGCGACACCGGTCGCCACGACCACGTCCGCTGCGCCGGGTGCGGGGCCGTCGCCGACGTCACGGTGCCGCTCCCAGACACGGTCCAGGGCGACGCCGCCGCGGCCTCCGGGTTCCGCGTCGACGGCTACGAGCTCGTCTTCGTGGGCCGCTGCCCCGGCTGCGCCGGCGAACGGCTCTGACCCGCGAGCGGACGCAGACCTCGGCCCGCCGGCCGCGGGCCCCTGCGCGGCGCCGGGGAGTCGGCGGGACCGGTGCTCAGTGCACGTCCCAGGGGTCGGTTCCCGCGAGGAGGCCGGCGAGGTCCCCGCGGCCGCGCTGCTCGACGGAGGCATCGATCTGGCCCTGCATCTGGACGCCGTACACCGGGCGGGACACCTGCCGGAACACCCCGATCGGGGCCGGCCCTTCGGCGCCGTGCGCCAGCCGGGACAGCATGAACGCGAGCGAGGGGTCCTCCCGGTGCGCGTCGTGCACCAGGAGGCGCTCCTCACCGACGTCGGCGACGTCGACGATCCGCAGCCGCGCGCCCTCGGCGAGCATCACACCCTTCTCGTGGTCGGGACCGAAGCGGATCGGCCGACCGTGCTCCAGACGGATCTGGTTCGACGCGGGATCGTCCTTGAGGGTCTGGAACGCCCCGTCGTTGAAAATGTTGCAGTTCTGGTACACCTCGATGAACGACGCCCCCTGGTGGCGGGCTGCGATGGCGACCATCTCGGCGAGGTGCGCCCGCTCCGTGTCGATCGACCGCGCGACGAAGGTCGCCTCGGCGCCGAGCGCGACGCTCACCGGGTTGAAGGGGTGGTCCAACGACCCGAACGGCGTCGACTTCGTGACCTTGCCGACCTCCGACGTCGGGGAGTACTGCCCCTTCGTGAGCCCGTAGATCTGGTTGTTGAACAGGATGATGGTCATGTTCGCGTTGCGGCGCAGCGCGTGGATCAGGTGGTTGCCGCCGATGGACAGCCCGTCCCCGTCGCCGGTGATGACGAACACTTTGAGGTCCGGCCTCGTGACGCTGATGCCGGTGGCCAGCGCCGGCGCCCGGCCGTGGATCGAGTGGAAGCCGTACGTGTTCATGTAGTACGGGAAGCGGCTCGAGCAGCCGATCCCGGACACGAACACGATGCGCTCGCGCGGGAACCCCAGGTCCGGCATGATGCCTTGGACGTTGGCGAGGATCGCATAGTCCCCGCACCCGGGGCACCAGCGGACCTCCTGGTCGCTCACGAAGTCCTTCTTCGAGAGCGGGCGGACGGTGGTGTCACTCATCGGTGACGCACTCCCTGTCGGCTCGGGTCCATGGACGGCACGGGCTCCTCCGCAGCTTGCACGTCGACCACCTGCTCGGTGATGGCGGCGGCCAGCTCCCGCGAGGTGAAGGGCAGCCCTGTCACCTTGTTGTAGCCGCGGACATCGGCCAGGTACTCGGCCCGCAGCAGCATGCGCAGCTGGCCCAGGTTCATCTCCGGCACGAGGATGCGCTCGTAGGAGGCCAGCACGTCGCCGGTGTTCGCCGGGAACGGGTTGAGGTGCCGCAGGTGCGTCCGCGCCACCTTCATCCCCTGCTGCCGGACGCGGCGGACCGCCGCGCGGATCGGCCCGTACGTCGAGCCCCACCCGACCACCAGGACCTTCGGGGGGTTCGCCGGGTCGTGCTCGCCGACGTCCACCTCCAGCGGTGGGATGTCCTGCGCGATGCCGGCCACCTTGGCGGCTCGCAGCTCGGTCATGCGGTGGTGGTTCGCGGGGTCGTAGGAGATGTTGCCGGTCCCCTCGGCCTTCTCCAGCCCCCCGATGCGGTGCTCGAGCCCCGCGGTTCCGGGGATCGCCCACGGCCTGGCGAGCGTCTCGGGATCCCGGAGGAAGGGCCAGTAGGCGCCGTCGTGGTTGGCCTCCCGCTGGAACCGGACGAGCTCTGAGAGGGCGGGCAGGTCGTCGACCTCCGGAAGTCGCCAGGGTTCCGCGCCGTTGGCGAGGTAGCCGTCGGAGAGCAGCACGACCGGGGTGCGGTACTTGATGGCGATCCGCGCCGCCTCGAGCGCGGCGTCGAAGCACCCGCCCGACGTCGCGGCCGCGACGACCGGGATCGGCGCGTCGCCGTTGCGCCCGAACAGCACCTGGAGGAGGTCCGACTGCTCCGTCTTGGTCGGCAGACCCGTCGACGGCCCGCCGCGCTGGATGTCGATGATCAGCAGCGGCAGCTCGACCGACAGCGCGAGCCCGATCGTCTCGCTCTTCAGAGCGATGCCGGGACCGGAGGTGGTCGTGACGGCGAGGCTGCCCGCGAAGGCCGCACCGAGCGCCGCGCCGATGCCCGCGATCTCGTCCTCCGCCTGCATCGTGCGGATGCCGAACTGCTTGTGGCGCGACAACTCGTGGAGGATGTCGGACGCCGGGGTTATCGGGTAGCTGCCGAGGAACAGCGGCAGACCAGAGCGCTCGGCGGCGGCGATCAAACCGTACGCCAGCGCGAGGTTGCCGGTGATCTGGCGGTACCGGCCGGGGGGCAGCGACGCTGCCTTCACCTCATAGGTGTGAGCGAAGACCTCGGTGGTCTCCCCGAACGCCCAGCCGGCCTTGAACGCGACGACGTTCGCGGCGGCGATCTCGGGCTGCCGGGAGAACTTGTCCGACAGCCACTTGATGGTCGGGTCGGTCGGCCGGGAGTACATGAAGGACATGAGGCCGAGGGCGAACATGTTTTTCGCGCGCTGCTTGTCCTTCGACGACAGCTCGTGGCCCTCCAGCGCCCCGACGGTCAACGTCGTGACCGGCACCTTGAAGACCTGGAAGCCGTCGAGGCTCCCGTCGTCGAGCGGGTTGTCGTCGTACTGAGCCTTGCGGAGGTTGCCCCGCGTGAACGCGTCGACGTTAACGACCAGGGTGCCGCCGGGCTCGAGGTCGTTGATGTTCATCTTCAGCGCGGCCGGGTTCATGGCGACGAGGACATCGGGCGCATCGCCCGGGGTGAGGATGTCGTGATCGGCGAAGTGCAGCTGGAACCCGGACACCCCAGGCAGCGATCCGGCCGGTGCCCGGATCTCGGCGGGGAAGTCGGGAAGGGTCGCGAGGTCGTTGCCGACCTTCGCCGTGACGCTGGTGAAGCGGT
>JACCXR010000298.1 GCA_013696915.1 Euzebyaceae bacterium | reverse complement strand
CGCGACCCGGGTTGAGCGCCTGAACTCGGTGTCGACCTCGGATGGGAGGTGAACCCGTCATCGTTGGGTGGGCAGCCACTGCGGGGGTGGCCGACACCGCGCTCGTGCGCTACGTCGACGAGGTGGTCGCCGAGGCCGACGCGGCCCTCCACCGGTCGCTGGAGGCGGCGCACGTCGTCGGGTCGGTCGCGAACGGCGACGTCCGCGGCCAGGCGTCGGATCTCGACCTCCTGCTGGTCGTCGGGCGGCGCCTCGACCCGGACCTGTTGCGCCGCGCCGGCGAGCGGCTTGCCGATCTCGCCGAGGACTGTCCCATGCGCGGCCTCGAGGCTGTCGCCTACCGCCGCGACGTGCTCGCACGCCCGGCGTATCCCCTGCCGTACGAGCTGAACGTCAACGGCGGCCGATCGATCCCCCGGCGGGTGGCCACCGGCGGGGATCCCGGGTTCTGGTTCCTGCTCGACGTGGCCGCGGCGCGCGAGCATTCCCTCACCCTCTGCGGCGCGCCGGTCCGGGACCTCGTCGGCCCGGTCCCCGACGGCGCGGTGCTGCGCGCACTCCGCGATTCGCTCCGATGGCACCGGACCGCGGGAGGCACCGGCCCCGACGCGGTCCTGAACGCGTGCCGGGCGTGGCACTGGCTCGAGCACGGCGAGTGGCTGTCGAAGACCGCGGCCGGGGAGTGGGCCTGCCGCAGAACGGGCACGCCCGCGGTCGTGCGTGCCGCGGTCGCCGCCCGCCGGGCGGGCAACGACGCCGACCTCGACGCTCGGGCGGTCACCCGGTTCGCCGAGGAGGTGCTGGGACGCGTGGAGCGGCACGACCGCCACCGGGCGGGCGCATACTGCACGCCGAGGACAGCGCCCACGGAGGCGACATGACCGACGGACCACCCCGCTCCGACGACGCCCGCCGGGACACCCTGCCCCCGCGCCTGCCGCTCGCGGGCAGCCTCGCCGCGCCCGTCCGGCGCGGCGCGACGCGCATGAGCGGAGGCAGGACGCGAGCGCCGGGCGGGACGGCGGACGGCGCGGGCCCGGTCGGGATCGTGGACTGCGCCCTGTACGAGAACGGGTTCCGGCGCGGCGGCGTTCTGCCGCTCGAGACCGCCCTGGAGACGGCCCACGAGGCCAGCGGTCGGGCGCCGAACGGGCAGTCTGCGGCCGAGCAGGGAGCGAGCTTCGTCTGGATCGGACTCCACGAGCCGACGTCGGAGCAGTTCCACGCGGTCGCCACCGAGTTCGCCTTGCACCCGCTGGCGGTCGAGGACGCGGTCCACGCCCATCAGCGTCCCAAGCTGGAGACCTACGGCGACATCGTCTTCGTCGTCTTCAAAACCGTCCGCTACGTCGACTCGGCGGAGCTGATCGAGATCGGGGAGCTCATGCTGTTCCTCGGTCCCGACTTCGTCGTCTCGGTCCGCCACGGCGAGGGCAGCGCGCTCGCCGAGGTGCGGCGCGAGCTCGAGGCCCGCCCGGAGCTCCTGCGCGCCGGGCCGAGCGCCGTGCTCTACGCCGTCGCGGACCGCATCGTCGACGACTACACCCTGGCCGCCGACGGTGTGGCGGTCGACATCGACGAGATCGAGACGCAGGTGTTCTCCGGTGACAACTGCAACTACGCGGAGCGCATCTACAAGCTCAAGCGGGAGGTGCTGGCGTTCCTGCGGGGGGTCGGCCCCCTCGCCGTGCCGGTCGAGCGGCTCGCCCGCGGCGACGTGCCGTCGCTCGACCCCCGGACCACGGCCTACTTCCGCGACGTCCACGACCACCTGCTGCGGGTCACCGAATGCATCGAAGGCTTCAACGAGCTGCTCAACGGGGTGCTCAACGCGAACGTCGCCGGCGTGACGGTGCGACAGAACGAGGACATGCGCAAGATCACGGCGTGGGTCGCCATCCTCGCCTGGATCACGATGGTCGCCGGCATCTACGGCATGAACTTCGACCACATGCCCGAGCTGCACTGGATGCTCGGCTATCCGTTCGCGCTGGCACTGATGCTCGCCGGCGCGGTGTGGCCGTACCGCGCGTTCCGCCGCAACCGGTGGCTGTGACGGGGGTTTTCGCGGGCGCCGGCGAACGGCGACGGTGAGCGGCGCGGACGGCCCCAGCGAAGGAGTGGCGGATGAGCGACCTCGATCGTCGGATGTTCCTCAAGGGAGCGGCGGCCGCAGCGGGGACGGCACTTCTCGGCGGGCCGTTCCAGGGCTTCGTCGCCTCAGCCTCCGCCGCCCCGCACGGCCACGGCAGACCGCTCGGCTACGGCCGGCTGGCGCCGGCGCCCGACCTGCGGGACGGCGCCGAGCGCCTGCTGCTCCCGCGCGGCTTCCGCTACCGGTCCTTCGACGTGACCGGCGACCGGCTGACCGACGGCACGCCCATCCCGGGGCGCCACGACGGCATGGCGGCGTTCCGGGGTCGCCGCGGTCGTTCCGTCCTCGTCCGCAACCACGAGGTGAACGGGCCGGTCGGCGCCTTCGGCGACCGCGGCGAAGCGTACGACCCCGCGACGGGGGGCGGCACGACGACCGTCGAGGTTGACCGCTACGGCAACGTGTCCCGCAGCGGCGTGAGCCTCAAAGGCACGCAGATGAACTGCTCCGGCGGGCCCATGCCCTGGGGCAGCTGGATCACCTGCGAGGAGACCGTCAACGGCCCGACGTCGGGCCCGACTTCACGGGCACACCGAACACCGGCCTCACCGAGCGGCACGGCTACATCTTCGACGTGCCGGCCACGGGCAAGGGCTCGCGGACGCCCGTCCGCCGGGCGGGACGGTTCGCGCACGAGGCCGCGGCCTGGGACCACCGCACGCAGGCGCTCTACCTTATTGAGGACAACTTCGCCTTCCCGTCCGGCTTCTACCGGTACCGCCCGCCGGAGAACCCAATGCGCCGAAAGCGTCTCGCCGACGGCGGACGGCTGCAGATGCTCGCCGTGAAAGGACACCGCAATGCCGATCTCGCGGGGGAGCACGGGCCGGCCCCGGCGGTCGGGTCGCGCTTCGACGTCCGCTGGGTCGGCATCGACGACCCCGGACCCGCAGTTCCCCTCCGGCACGACGAACGCCCAGGCGCTGGTCGCGGTCTCCCAGGACTCGCGCAGGGCGCGGCGATCTCCGTCCGTCTCGAGGGCGCCGTCGCGGACCGCAACACCATCTACTTCTGCTCGCCCAGGGGGGCCCGCCCGACGACGCGCCGGAGCCCGCCGGCCACGGCCGCGGCCAGATCTGGGCATACCACACACCCCGTCAGACGCTGCACCTGCTCTACGAGTCACCGTCGAAGGAGGTGCTGGACCTGCCCGACAACATCACCACGAGCCGCACAGGGACGCTGGTGCTGTGCGAGGACGGCGACCAGGGCAACTTCCTGCGGGGCCTGACCACCGACGGGCGCATCTTCGACTTCGCGAAGAACAACATCGCGGGCCGCACCGACGACGAGTTCGCAGGTGCCACCTTCAGCCCGGACCATCGCACCCTGTACGTCAACATCCAGGCCAGCACCGGGATGACGTTCGCGATCTGGGGCCCCTGGGGCCGCGGGGGGTTCTAGCCGAGACCGGCGGGCGGCGGTGGCCAGGTCAGGCGGCGACGAGCCGTG
>JACCXR010000294.1 GCA_013696915.1 Euzebyaceae bacterium | reverse complement strand
AGGCTGCGAGCAGATCAGCGATGCCGGGCAGCACGGGGTCGGCAGACCCGGCGTCGAACTGCCAGACCGGCAGCAGCCAGCGGCGCCCCTCGCGGATCGCCACGAGTCGCTCCGCACGGATGCGGTTTGCCCGGCCCGTTGACGAAGGTTCGAACGAGATCCTCCAGGTCTATGGCCACCCGATCGCACGGCCCCAAGTTCGCGGGCGATGGGCGCCGAAGGGCTGCTGAGTCTCGGCCAGGTCGTCGAACGGTGCCGCCCCGGCCTCTGGGACACCTCCAGGGCGCACGCTGACCGCGGTCACCCGCGCTCTCGGCCTTTCCAGTAGACGCGCAGGCGCTGCACGGTGCGCGCCGGCAGCGGCTCACCGGGGAACACCGCGTCGTGGACGGCGACCAGGTCCTCCAGGCGCGTGAGCTCCAGCAACTCGGCGAGGTGTTGCAGGTCGACGAGGTCGCGCGGGCGGGCCGCACGTGCCTTCATCGCCAGAACGAACTGCGCAGATGCGGCGGTCACCTTGAGGTTCGGGTGGTCGAAGACCAGCGGTGCGGTCGGGTCCGGCCCCCTTGGTAGGTACGCGGACGCCTGCTCGTTCAGCCACGAACGCGGCAGGCCGAGCTCCTCGGCGACCTCCACGGAAGCCCGCGTGATCGGGCCGTGGGCCTCGACGATCAAGGCGTCGGCGTCGCGCGTGACCCTCTCGGCGTCGTACGCGAGCGCCATCGCCGCGCCGCCGACCAGGTAGATGTGGCCGACGATGCCTTGACGGCGGAGCCGCTCACCGATGCCACGGAACGCCTTGCGGAAGTCATCCTGGCCCAGGAGCCCGCTGGCTGGCGCACCATCCGGGCCGCTCACACCGGCTGCAGGTCCTCCGGCATCAGCAAGACGCCGTGGCGGAGGAACCCGGCCGGGCTGTGCACGCGCGCCATCACGCGCACGCCGAGATTGTCGACCGGCAGGAACGGCGGGAAGCAGAACCGCTCGGGCTCACTCGTCCATGTCGGCGGTGGCTGCTCATCGTGGAACGCGTAGTGATCGGCGAGGCCTGCGACCACCGCGTCCCAGCCAGGGTCGCCGATCAGCGAGGGGCGCCGTGACAGCAGCGCTCCGCGGGTTGAGACAGGCTCATCTAGGTAGCCGCGCACGAACTCCAACACGAGCTTGTACCGCCGGTCCACACCGTCCTCGGCGGCGATGCGGTCAGCGAGGTCAGCGAGCGACCACGGCTCGTACGCCATCGTGGGGCTGATCGTACCGGCACCGCCCGCGAGTGGGTGGGGAGGGCACACCGACCTACCTCGACTCCCCCCACCGGGCGACGGTCCGGACCGGTCGAGGCGGCCGCCCCATTTTGCGAACGGGATGTGGGGCGAACTGGTCGTCAGGTGAACGCGCCGGCGCTCCTCCAAGGCTCCCTGAACGGTGTGTGGCAGCAGTCGCAGGGTCAACGCCCGGAGACTGCCGCCTTCGACCCAGGGTCGCCCGCCGGTTGGATGACGCCGAGGACGCGCAGCGTCGCCTCGCCGGTGTTCTCGAGGCAGTGCAGGAGCTGGGGGGGCAGGTAGACGCACGAGCCGGGGCCGATGGGCTCTTCGATGTCGGCCATGTGGACGGCGCCCTCGCCGGCGATGACGTAGACCACCTCGTCGTAGCTGTGGCTGTGGGGCGGAGCGTGCCCGGTGGGGATCTCGCCGACGAACTGCGTCGCCCCCCGGCAGCCGACCGGCGTGTCGACGAGCAGGCGGAACTGCCGTTCGCCGGCCCAGTGGACGGGCTGGTCGTCGAGCCGCACGGTGACCTGGCGCCCCGGCGCGGGTCCGGGATCTGCGGGACCGGGGACGGTCACCTCGACGACGACGAGCTCCTCGGGGCCGTCGTTGTCGACCTCGTAGCGCTCCCCCGGGGCCACGTAGACCCCGGTGTTCGCGGCCAGCGCATGCGCATGCCCGTCCAGGTCCAGTCTCCCGGCGCCGGAGACGACGAAGAGCACGTGCTCGCGGTCTCCGGCCGCGCGCGACCGGGAACGGCCGGTCGCGTACCGCGTCACCCGCTGCTCCAGCCGCTCGCAGCCCTGGGTGGCGCCGATCGTGAGGCGCGTCTCGGCGGTGTCGTCCTCGGCGCGCCGGCCGGCGACCGCCGCCTCGTCGATGACGGCGCCGGTCACGCGCCGTCCCCGCGCGGCACGAACGCGAGGACGCGGACAGGGCTGCCGGAGCCGCCGACGATCTTCAACGGTGCGGCGACGAGGAACGTGCCGGTCGGCGGCAGCTGGGCGAGGTTGGCGAGCTGGGTGAGCCCGTACTTGCCGGCGCCGAGCATGAACGAGTGGCAGGGGAACGGCGGGTCGAACGAGTGCGCGGCGCCGGCGTCTGTGCCGACCGTCTCGACGCCGATGCCGATCAGCGGCGTCTCTTCGGCGAGCCAGCGTGCGCAGTCGATCGAGAAGCCGGGCGTGTGGGGGCCGGTCTCGTTGGCGTTGAGGAATGCGTCCTGGTCGTGGGCGCGGGTGTCCCACCCGGTCCGGACGAGCAGCCAGCCGTCCGTCGGCAGCGGGCCGTGCTCCGACTCGAAGGCCCGCACGTCCTCGACGGACAGCAGGAAGTCGGAGTCCGCGGCGGCCTCCGCGCTCCTGTCGATTACGACGGCGGGCCCGACGAGGCGCGCCGGCGGCACCTGCGAGACGTCCTCGGAGTCCTTGCCGGTGACCCAGTGGACCGGCGCGTCGAAGTGGGTGCCGACGTGCTCGCCGCCCTCGAAGGAGTTCCAGTACCACGCAGGCCCGCGCTCGTCGTAGCGGCTGAGCTCGTGGAGGGCGAACCCCGGCGTGTTCGCGAACGGCTCCGGCAGTTGCAGCAGCGGCGTGCGGTCGCTCAGCGGCTGGGTGAGGTCGACGACCTCGACCGCGCCAGACGCGAGCGCGTCGACCAGCGAGGAGAGCGTGGACATCGGGGACCTCCGGGTCAGGGGCGGGTGGGCTTCAGGGGGCGGGTGGGCGCTCCACGCCGGTTGGCGGGGCGACAGATGTCGGATCGGGACGGTCCCCGGCACCGGCCGGGGTGCCCCGCGGGCGGGAATCCGGTCGCAGCGCGCGGGCGAACTCGAAGCGGTTCTCGAGCAGGTGCAGGTCCATGTGGAAGCTCGCCGGGCCCACCGCCTCCACTTTGGCGGTGACCAGCGAGAGCCCGTCGGCGGCGATGGCGGCCTCCGCGGCGGCGGTGAAGTCGGTGAGCTCGGTGACGGTCGTGGCGTTGGCGATGCCTGCGGCGCGCGCGAGGCCGGTGAGGTCAGACCCGGTCGCGGTCGCGGTCGGGAAGCCGCCGACCGACAGCAGGCTCTCGTTGTCGAAGATCAGGTGGGCGAGATTGGGCGGGGCGTAGCGGGCGAGGGTCGTGAGCCCGCCGAGGTTCATCAGCACGGACCCGTCGCCGTCGATGACCACGACCTTGCGGTCGGGGTCGGCGACCGCCACCCCGAGGCCGACGGAGGAGGCGAGACCCATCGCGTGCTCGAGGTAGAAGAAGTTCGGCCGGTGGCCGAGGGAGTAGAGCTCGACGGCGACCGCGCCCATGATCGTCACGACGACACAGTCGGCGAGCCGGTCGTAGATCGACTCGAGACAGTCGATGCGCCTCATGCGGGTTCTTCCCACATCAGGTCGCGGGTCAGCAGCAGCGCGACCGGTGACAGCGAGGACTGAGCAAGCGTCATGGCCTTCGCGACCTGCGAGGCGACCGCATCGGGGTGGCCGAGCTCGTCGAAGACGATGCCCAGCGCGTCGAGCACCCGCCGCGTCACCTTGCCGCCCTCGGTCTGCCAGGGGTCGCGCTCGCCGAGGTGGCCGCGGTCGCTGATGAGCATCAGCAGCGGGATCTTGTAGAGCTGCGCGCACGAGACGATGCCGTTGACCGACTGCAAAAAGCCGTGGTTCTGCATGAGCAGCGCCGACCGCTTGCCGGCGAGGTGCGCGCCGGTGGAGATGCCGACGCCCTCCTCCTCCTTCGCGAGCCGGATCAGCGTCACGCCGGGGTCGTCCTCGGCGAGGCGGACGAGGTGGACGAGCCATGTCTCCGGGAGCGCCGTGACGACCTCGACACCCGCGTCGAGCAGCGCGTCGTAGACCAGCTTCGAGTTCCCCGCCGAGACCGGCATCAGCACCTCCCTGGCGGAATTGGAGCATCGCCGCCGAGGGGCTGTCAAAGCAGGTGTGGTTGCGGGTGGTTGGGCGCGGTCCTAGTCTCTACCCCCAAACAGTCCTTTGGTGGTAGAGGAGGCGGTCCTGGCCGAGACCGTGCCGGCGCTGGGCTACCTGCGTGCGCTGGCCAACCCGCTCCGGCTGCGCATCCTGTCGCTGCTCGCCGGCCCGCCGCGGTCGGCCGCCCAGGTCGCGCGCGCCCTGGGCATCAACCACGCCTCGGCGAGCTACCACCTGCGGACCCTGCTCGGCGCGGGGATCGTCACGACGGCCGGCGAGCGAGCGGCCCGCGGCGGGCGCGAGCGGCTCTACCGCCACTCACCGGTCACCTCCGAGGTGGTCGGCGACCGGCCGAGCACCCCGCCCGAGTGGGGGGCGTTCCTGGCGGCGCTCGGCGCGGAGCTCCAGCGCCGCGCGATTGTCGCGGTGCCACGGCCCAAGTGGGTCTCCGACGCCCAGCTGTGGGTCGCCCCCGCTGCGCTGGAGCGCGCACGCCGGGCCGTGGGCGACGCGCTGCTCGCGCTGGAGGCCGCCGCCACCGACCCGGCGACGCCTGGGACCACCCACGTGAGCGCGACCGCGCTGCTGTTCGAGATGGACGACGCCGATGCCGCCGCCGGCTGACCTTCACGGGCGCCAGTACATGGGCGCGCCATTGACGCTGCCGCCCGCACCTGACCGGCGACGGCCCTGGTCGATCGTCGCGCGATGACACCGCCCGCACCTGACCGGCGACGGCGCCGGTCGATCGTCGCGCCATGACACCGCCCGCACCTGACCGGCGACGGCGCCGGTCCATCGTCGCGCGATGACGCCGCCCGCACCTGACCGGCGACGGCCCTGGTCCATCGTTGCGCTCCTCGTCGCCCAGGGGGTGTCGGTCACGGGCAACCGGATCTCCCTCCTGGCCCTGCCGTGGTTCGTCCTGGAGACGACCGGCAGCGCGACCCGCACCGGCCTGGTCGCGGCGGCGAACGTCCTGCCGATGGTCGTCGCCGGGGCGCTGGCGGGGCCGCTGATCGACCGCGTCGGGCTGCAGCGCACGAGCGTCGCCGCCGACCTCGCGAGCGGCGCCACAATTGCCCTGATCCCGCTGCTGCACGGCGCCGGCGTGCTGAGCTTCGGCGGGCTGATCGCGCTCGTGCTGGCCGGCGCGCTGCTCGACGCCCCCGGCGAGACCGCGCGCCGGGCGCTGATCCCCGACCTGGCGGCGCGCGCCGGGATGCCGCTCACACGCGCGACCAGCCTCCACGAGACGACCTTCCGGCTCACGCTGCTGCTCGGCGGGCCGCTGGCCGGCCTGCTCATCGCCACCGTCGGCGCGACCGACGCGCTGCTCGTCGACGCGGTCACGTTCGCCGCGTCGGCCGCACTGATCGCGACGGTCGGCCGCGTCGCGGCGCACCGGGGGAGCGAAGACCCCGGCAACTACCTCAAGCGGCTCCGCGAGGGCTGGTCGTTCCTGCGCCGCGACCCGCTGATGCCGAGCTTCCTCGGCGTGTTCATGGCCGCGAACGTCCTGGAGAACGCGTTGATGGCGGTTCTGCTGCCGGTCTACGCCGAGCGAGTGCTCGGCAGCGCGACCGCGCTGGGGCTGATGGTCGGCGCGGTCGGGGCGGGTGCGGTCACCGGGGCCCTGCTCTACGGGGCGTTCGGGACTGGGAGGTCGCGCCGGTCGGTGCTTCTGCCCGCCCTTGCGGTCGCCGGCGCGCCGAAGTACCTGCTGCTCGCCGGCGCGCCGCCGGCGGCCGTTGCGATCGCCGGCCTGGGGCTCGCCGCGCTCGCGATCGGGCCCGTGAACCCGATCAGCGGGGCGGTCCAGCTCGAGCGCATCCCCGCCGAACTGCGGGGTCGCGTCGTGGGTCTGGTGACGGCGTCCGTGACGGCGACCATCCCAGTCGGGCTGCTCGCCGCGGGCTGGGCGGTCGAGGCGGTGGGCCTGCGCGCCACGCTGCTCGTCGGCGCCGTCGCGTACGCGCTGACGACGGCCGTGCCCTTCGTCCACCCGGCGTGGCGCCGGCTCGACGACGCCCCGGTCCCCCGCCCCTGACCCGGCGTCCACAGCCGGCGACCGGGAACCGCCGAGGGCCGACCGCCGGGTCTCTCTCGGGAGAGCACGGCCCGTGGCCCCGACCCGCCCGTGGCCCCGTCCCCGCCCGTGGCCCGACCCGCCCGTGGCCCCGTTCCCGCCCGTGGCCCCGTTCCCGCCCG
>JACCXR010000255.1 GCA_013696915.1 Euzebyaceae bacterium | reverse complement strand
GGGACCGGGGTGACGGCCTCCGCCTTGACGGCGACGCCGGCGGTGTCGACGTCGCCCACCATGTGGGTCTCGCCCGTCGCGGGGTCGGTGACCGGGTTGATCCCCACGTCGACGACGACCACCCCGTCCCGCACGTGGTCGGAGGTGATGAGCCGTGGGACGCCCGCGGCCACGATCAGCACGTCGGCCTGCCGGGTGAAGTGCGCGAGCAGGTTCGCCCGGGAGGTGTGCTCGTCGCAGGAGATCACCGTCGCTCCCCGGTCGAGGGCGAGCCAGACGGCCGGCTTGCCGACGTTGTGGGACCGGCCCACGATCACCACCGTCTTCCCCGCGAGGTAGCCGGCGGGGTCCTGTCCGCGGCTCTGCGCGTAGCGGTCGAGCAGGTGGAAGCAGCTCGCCGGCGTCGACGGGACGAAGCGCGGCACGCCCTGGGCCATCAGCCCGGCGTTGTCGGGATGCACCGCCTCGATGTCCTTCGCGGGGTCGAGGATGCGGTAGAGCGCCACCTCCGGGACCTGTGGCGGCAGCGGCCGGAGCACCAGGATGCCGGTCACGCGCGGGTCGGCGTTGAGCTTGCCGACCGTGGCGAGGACGTCGGCGAGGTGCGCGTCCGCCGGCAGCCGCTCCGCGCCGAAGGTGCAGCCGAGGGCCTCGGCGTGCCGCCGCAGCCGGCGCTCGTAGGCCTCCGCCGCGTAGTCGCGGCCGACCAGGATCGTGGCGAGGCCGGGCGCCGCGCCGGAGCCGCGCGCCGATTCCAGCTCCCCGGCGACCCGGCGCCGGAGGTCGCCGGCGATCCGGCGCCCGTCGATGAGCACGGCGTCCACGGCGGCGGTCGCGTCGCCGGTCAGGACAGGCCGACGATCGTGCCGTCGTCGTCGACGTCGATCGAGAACGCGGCCGGGTTGGTCCCAAGACCGGGCATGGTGCGCATGTCACCGCAGATCGGGTAGACGAAGCCGGCGCCGACGGAGGCCCGGACCTCCCGCACCGGCAGGGTCCAGCCCGTCGGCGCTCCCTTCAGGGCGGGGTCGGACGACAGCGACAGGTGCGTCTTGGCGATGCAGACGGGCAGGTGGCCGAACCCGTTGCGCTCGTAGGTGTCGAGCTGTCTGGCGGCCTGCGGGGTGTAGCTCACGCCGTCTGCCCCGTACATCTTCGTGGCGACCGTCTCAATCTTGTCGCGCAGGGTCGCGTCGTCGGGGTAGAGCAGCCGGAACTCGCTCGGCTCCCTGGCGGCCTCCGCGACCGCCTCGGCGAGCGCGACGGCCCCGCTGCCGCCGTCGGCGAAGTGCGTGCAGACGGCGACGCGCACGCCCATCGACTCGGCGATCTCGGAGATGGCGCGCCACTCGGAGGGATGGTCGGTCGGGAAGGCGTTGACGGCCACGACCGGCGTGACGCCGTGGACGCGGATGTTGTCGATCTGCTTGCGCAGGTTCGCGCCGCCGCTGTGCACTTCGTCGGGGTTCTCGACGAGCATCGCCTCGGGCAGCGGCCTGCCGGCGACGACCTTGTGCCGTCCCGAGTGGGCCTTGAGCGCCCGGACGGTCGCGACCACCACGGCGGCGTCGGGGAGAAGCCCGGACGTCCGGCACTTGATGTTGAAGAAGCGCTCGGCGCCCATGTCGGCCCCGAACCCGGCCTCCGTGACGAGGTAGTCGCCGCCCCGGATCCCGATCAGGTCGGCGAGGATCGAGGAGTTGCCGTGGGCGATGTTGCCGAACGGGCCGGCGTGGACGAGGACGGGCGTGTGCTCCAGGGTCTGCAGCAGGTTGGGGCTGACCGCCTCGCGCAGCATCGCCGCCATCGCCCCGGCGGCGCGCAGGTCGCTCGCGGTCACCGGCGAGCCGTCGCGGGTGTAGCCGACGACGATGCGGCCAAGGCGGTCCCGGACGTCCGCGAGCGACGTCGCGAGCGCCAGGACCGCCATCACCTCGGACGCCGCGGTGATGTCGAACCCCGTCTGGCGGGTGACGCCGTCCTCCCGTCCGCCGAGACCGATCACGATGTTGCGCAGCGCCCGGTCGTTGACGTCCATCACCCGGCGCCAGGTGATGTCGGACAGGTCCAGCCCGAGCTCGTTGCCCTTGTGCAGGTGGTTGTCGATCACGGCCGCCAGCAGGTTGTGGGCGGCGGTGACCGCATGGAAGTCGCCGGTGAGGTGGAGGTTGAGCAGCTCCATCGGGACGACCTGGCTGTAGCCGCCGCCCGCGGCACCGCCCTTGATGCCGAACGTCGGTCCCATCGACGGCTGGCGGACGGCGACGACCGCCTGCTTGCCGATGTGGCGGAACGCCTGCCCGAGCCCGACGGTGGTGGTGGTCTTGCCCTCGCCGAGCGGCGTCGGGGTGATCGCCGACACGACGACGTACCTGGCCTTCGGCCGGTCCGCCAGCTCCTCGAGCGCCGACAGCTTGATCTTGGCCAGGGAGTCCCCGTAGGGCTCCAGGTGGTGCGCGCCGATCCCCATCTCCGCGGCGATGTCCACGAGCGGCTTGCGCTCGGCGGACTGGGCGATCTCCAGGTCGGACGGGAACGGCACAGCGGTCTCCTCTCGAGCGCCCCCGGGGGACGCCGGCCACGGTCCGCGGCCGGGACCGTTCTGGTAGCTTGGTCTTTCCTGGCGGCCGCTCTCGTTCCGGTGAACCTGCGCGGTCGCGGCCGGCCCCTCGGACTCTTGCAGAAAGGCGCACCCTCTCGCATGGCACGCAGACGCAGCGGACGCACCCCGTCCAGACGATACGTGGACGAGGAGACCAGGGCCAAGCGCGAGGCGCGGGCCGGCACCGTCAAGGAGGCCGCGCTCGAACTCGAGGGCGTCGTCGAGGAGGCGCTGCCGAACACGATGTTCCGGGTGAAGCTCGACAACGGTCACGGCGTGCTCGGGCACATCTCCGGTAAGATGCGCAAGCACTACATCAGGATCCTGCCGGGCGACCGCGTGACGGTCGAGCTGTCGCCCTACGACCTCACCCGCGGGCGCATCACGTACCGCTACAAATAGCCGAGCCGCCGCCCACAAGGCGCTGACCGGCAGGAACCTGGTCCAGCGGACCGCCTGGCTCACATCTGGCTCACGCGAGGACGCCGCATCGACCTCCCGGCGGGCGCGGTCCTCGCCGGCCGGCATCAGGTGGGTGTAGACCCGCAGCGTGAAGCCGGGTCCACGTGGCCGAGGTAGTCCGCCAGTCCCCGGATGGACACCCCCCGCCCAGGAGCACGCTCGCGTGGTGGTGCCTGAGCGCGTGCATGCCGTTCTCCCGGCCCGGCTCTGCCCCGCCGCGCCGACCGTCGGCTTTCACCCAGGGCGTTGAAGCTGCCCCGGTTGATCGGCCACGCCCGCCGGTTGGTGAGCACGAGCCCGTCGCGCTCGGCCGGGAAGCCGCGCAGGCGCTCGGCGACCGCGGCGGCCACCGTCTCGGCAGCGGTACCGTGCGCGCCTTGCCGCGCGTCGGGCGGCGCGACCACGAGGCCCTGCCGGGTGACGTGCCTCATCTGCTGGCGGATCTCGACGCGCTGCCCGCGAAGCCGATGTCGGCCACCCGCAGCCCGAACGCCTCACTCTGCCGCAGCGCCTGGCGCGTAGCGGCTCGCGCGCCCCGGTCCCGCGTCACGCCTTCTGGTCGCCACCGCCCCGGCAGACCGGCGGCGCGCATGTCTGGTAGCCGAGGGTGGCGAAGAACCGCCCCCAGACGTGGCACTGGTGAGCGCGACTCGCAGCGCGTCCCCGTTGGAGGTCATCGTCCTGGTGCGGGGAGGGAAACGCTCGGAGTTGGCGATTCACGGGATGTCGATCCGCAAGAGGTATCGACGGCTGCTTGCGGGAGGTGACGATGGCCAGGAAGGACGACGGACGGACCCGCAGCGGCGAGCCGATCACCGAAGAGCTCGTCTTGTCGAGCTGAGCGGGTTGGCCCATCCTCCAGCGGATGTGAGGCGGCGGGGGCACTCGTCGCCGAAGTCGGCACTCTGCCGTCGGAAGGACTTCGTTCTTCAGCTCAGCTGCTCGATGACCTCGTCGGCGGTCATGGGCTTGGAGAACATCGGGAAGTCATAGCTGATCGCGTTGTCGTGCTCCTCGACCGAGGTGGCCGCGACGCAGTCGGTCAGGGTGATGACCTCGTAGCCGTTCTCGTACGCCGAGCGCATTGTCGACTCCACGCAGCAGTTGGTGAGGAAGCCGCCGAGGACGACCGTGCGGATTCCCTTGCTGCGCAGCATGAAGTCGAGGTTGGTGGAGGCGAACGTGTCCAGCCCGCGCTTGCCCTCCACGACGATGTCGTCTTCCCGGGGAGCGAGGTCGTCGACGATCTCCGCGCCCCACCCGCCCTTCACGAACGCGTTGCCGTCCACCACGCCCTTGAGGATCCCGTAGGGGTGCGCGCTGAGCTCGGTGTAGCCGGGCTTGAACGTGATCGGCGCGTGCATGATCGTCGCGCCGGCGGCCCGGGCGGCCTCGACCACGCGGAGGGTGTTGTCGAGCATCCCGGTCTTGGCCATGACGGGCTCGACGGCCTCGTGCAGGACCCCGCCTTCGGACGTGAAGTCGTTCTGGTACTCGATGAGGACCACGGCGGTGCTCGACGGATCGATGGACATGGCGGTCTCCTCGCTCGCGGGGCGCGGCAGCCGGATGGCCCGCTCTACGCTGCCTCTTGCTCAGACAAGCAGTCAAGAGGCAGCCTGCAGCTCCCCACGAGAAGGTGCGCCCACATGCCTTCCGGCTCACCGTCGGCCTTCGAGCCGGTGATCAGGCCCCCTCAGCCTGCTCGTGGCGCAGCAACTGCGTGACCGGATCATCTCCGGTGCGCTGGCCCTGGGCACCCAGTCGCCCACCGAGAAGGACCTGACCGACCAGTTCGGGCCTGAGCCGCTCGACGATCCGCGAGGCGCTGCGCATCCTGCAGGCCCAGGGGCTCGTCAGCGGCGGCGAGCGGGTAAGCACCGCCCGCCCCCGGCTGTCCGACGAGCGCGCGGTGGACTCGGCCCGCCTCGCACTGGGGAACCTGCTGCTCCTCGGTCAGGTGCCGTTGTCGACTTGCTCCACCTGCGGGTCCTCGTGGAGCGCGACGCCCTGGAGCTTGCGGCGGCCGATCCCGGCGAGCCGCAGCTGGGGCCCGCGCGCGAGGCGCTCGCCCGGATGCGGACTCAGCGCGGGAAAGTTTGTCCCGGTTGGCGGGCAGCCGCGTACTCGTCGACAGACACCGCCGACACGTATACGGCACCGTCCTCAGCCGGCCCGCCCGCCAGCTCTCCTCGGAACAGAAGGCGATAGACATCGCCGCCCGGCATCCCGAGGCGCCGAGCCACCTCTGGAACGGTGAGTTGCTCGTCGGTGGGAGCCACGTCGTCCACGTTACTTGCCCTCATCGGGGTCGTCGTCGAGCGCGCGAAAGCCTCCGACCATGACGGCCGGGGGCTGTCGGCGCCCGTCGCGGGTCTGTTCACGCCGCGTCGCCCATCGTGAGGACGATCTTCCCGACGTGGTCGGAGGCCTCCATCGCGGCGTGCGCCTCTGCGACGCGCTCCAACGGCAGGACCCGGTCGATCACGGGGCGGAGGGTCCCGTCGCCGAACGCCGGCCACAACAGCCGCACGAGTTCGTCCGCCAGCGCCGCCTTCGCGGCCACCGGCCGGGCCCGCAGCGTCGAGGCACCGATGGACAGCCTACCGCTGAGCATGAGACCGAGGTCGAGCTCGGCCTTGGCGCCGCCCATGAGCCCGATGACGATCAGGCGGCCTTCGGGGGCGAGGCAGCGCAGGTTCCGGCCGAGATACGCACCGCCGACGATGTCGAGCACGACGTCCACACCGCGGCCGCCCGTGAGCTCGCCCACCGAGGCGTCGAAGTCCTCCCGCTCCCGGTAGTCGATCCCGGCGTCGGCGCCGAGCGCCCGGCAGGCCTCCAGCTTCGCCGCCGACCCCGCCGTCACGAGCACGCGGGCGCTCCGCAGCCGCGCGATCTGGATCGCCGCGGTGCCCACGCCGCTCGAGCCGCCGTGGACCAGCGCCGTCTCGCCGGCGGCCAGCCGGCCCCGGTTCACGAGGTTGTCCCACGCCGTGGTGAACACCTCCGGCACGGCGGCGGCCTCGACCATCCCCAGGCCCGGCGGCAGCGGCATCGCGACCTCTGCCGGGATCACCACCCGCTCGGCGTAGCCGCCGCCGGGAAGGACCGCGCACACTGGGTCCCCCGGCGTCCACCACGTGACGCCGTGACCGACGCGCTCGACCTCGCCCGCCATCTCCAGGCCGAGGATGTCCGTGACGCCCTCCGGCGGGGGGTAGCGGCCCTGGCGCTGGAGAACGTCGGCGCGGTTGACGGCCGTCGCGCCGACCCGGACCAGGAGCTCGCCGGGACCCGGCTCCGGTGGGGGTCGGTCCACCATGGTCAGGGCCTCCGGACCGCCGGGGCTGGACACCACGATCGCCTTCATGGGCGTATCAAAGCAGGCCGCGGCGCGCGCGCACCGGACGGCAGAGTCCGATGGGGCTGATAGCCTGGGGCCTCCACCCCTGAACGACCTGCGGTGCCGCGCGCCGCGAGAGGAGAATGGTGTCCGTACAGCCAGGCAGCATCGTCACCGGCAAGGTCGTCCGCCTCCACGACTTCGGCGCGTTCGTCGAGGTGGAGCCGGACACGACAGGGCTCGTGCACATCAGTGAGGTGCACCGGGACTTCGTCGAGAACATCCACGCGTACCTCACCGAAGGCCAAGAGGTCACGGTCAAGGTCGTCGGGATCAAGGACGACGGGCGCATCGACCTGTCGATCAAGCGCGCCGACGCCAATTGGGAGGACGAGGTGCAGCGCCGGCAGACCACGAAGCCGGACAAGGAGTTCAACCAACGGCTCCGCAAGTTCATGCACCAGTCCGACATGATCCAGGGCGAGGTCCGGCGCCGGAAGCGGGCCCGGCAGTAGCAGCGCGCCGGCGGACAGGAGGCGCACCTTGCCTGAGTTGCAGGCCGTCATCCTCGCCGGCGGCAAGGGGACCAGACTGCGGCCGGTCACCACGAATCTGCCCAAGCCGTTGATCCCCGTCGCCAACCGGCCCCTGGTCGTCCACCAGCTGATGCACCTCGCAGCGAGCGGGATCACCGACGTGACGCTTGCCTTGGGCTACAACGCCGATCGGTTCTCCGCGGTGGAGGAGGAGGCGGCGCGCCTCGGCCTCAATCTGCGGCTGATCGTGGAGCCGGAGCCGCTCGGCACCGGTGGCGCGCTGCGGTGGTGTGCCGACGAGGGCGCGTTCGACGACCGGCCGCTGCTCTGGATGAACGGCGACGTCGTCGCCACCCCGAGCGTCCGCGCGCTGGAGGCGTTCCACCGCGAACGGGAGGCGTCGCTGACCTTCTGGCTCACGTCGGTCCGCAACGTCTCCGAGTTCGGCGTGCTGGAGCTGGGCGGGGACGGCCGCGTGGAGCGCTTCCTGGAGAAGCCGGCACCCGAGGAGACCGACTCCCGGCTGGTCAACGCCGGAATCCTCATGCTCTCACCCGAGGTCCTGCGCCGGATCCCGAAAGGCGCCTTCCACTCGTTCGAGACCGCGCTGCTCCCGAAGATGGTCGACGACCGCGAGCCGCTCTACGGCATGCTCGACGGCGGGTACTGGCTCGACACCGGTCGGCCGCGCCACTTCCTCGGGGCCAACCGCCACGTCCTCGAAGGCCGTGTCGAGTGGTGGCCCGCCGGCGGCCACACCGAGGACGGCCTGTGGGAGGGGGCCGGCACCAAGCGGGAGGGGGCGATCGTCATCCACCCGGCCGTGCTCGGCGACGACTGCCTGATCGACCAGGGCGCCCAGCTCTTCGGTCGCACCGTGCTCGGGCACCGCAGCACCGTCGGCGCGGGCGCCCAGCTGGAAAACTGCGTCCTGTTCGACGACGTGGCCGTCGGCGAGGACGCGGAGATCGTCAACTCGATCGTCTGCGCCGGCGCCCGGATCGGCAGGGGCGCGGTGCTCCAGGACTCGATCGTCGGGGCCCGCGCCGTCGTGGGCGACCGCAACGAGCTGCGGGGGGCGAAGCTGTGGAACGACGTCGAGCTGCCGAACGGCAGCCTGGTCGTCGACCGCGCCTGAGCGGACCGCTCACGGGGCGCCGGCGCGCGCTGTGATCGCGCCGGGGTGAGAATTTCTCAACAAAGTGGTAGAACTACTGGTGTGAGAGCCAGCCTCAACGCCGCCGCGCCATCCACGCTCGTGGACCTCCTCGGAGGCCCGCGCGCCCAGGTGGTCGATCTCCTGCGGGTCCAGCGCCGCGGCGTCGCGGAGCTGGCGGGCGAGCTCGGGATGTCCGAGGTCGCCGTCCGCCGCCACCTCCAGGTCCTCGAGCGCAGCGGCCTCGTCACCGGCGAGCCGGTCCGGCGTGACGGTCCCGGCCGACCCGGGCTGCACTACGGGCTCACCGACAAGGCGCGCCGGCTGTTCCCGGACCGGTCGGCGGAGTTCGCCTCCGAGCTGCTGGACTACCTGGAGATGGCGCACGGGCGGTCCGCGCTGCGCGGCTTCCTCCGGTGGCGCATGGAGCGGCAGGGCGAGCGCTATGCCGCCGCGCTTGAGAACACGCCCGATCCCGCCGCCCGCACAGTGGGGCTCGCTCGACTGCTCAGCGACGACGGCTTCCTCGCCGAGGTCCAGCCGGTCACCGCGCCCGACGGCGCGACCGTCCTGCAGCTGAAGCAGGGGCACTGCGCCGTCAAGGACGTCGCCAAGGCCCACCCCGAACTCTGCGCCTACGAGGCGGCGCTGTTCCAGAAGATCCTCGGCACCAAGATCTCCCGACGACAGACGATCGCCGGCGGCGCCGGCGAGTGCATCTGCCACATCAGCGAACCGACCACGTCCGCACGGACAGGAGCAGGCAATGGCCACCAAGGCTGAAGACCTCCAGCTCGGCAACTACAAGTTCGGCTGGCACGACGAGTCCAGTTCCGTCTTCGTGCCCAAGAAGGGCTTGTCCGAGGACGTCGTGCGTGAGATCTCGGCGCTCAAGGACGAGCCGAAGTGGATGCTCGACCTGCGGCTGCGCAGCTACCAGCAGTTCCTGCGCCGGCCGATGCCGTCTTGGGGCGGCGACCTGTCAAAGATCCTCTTCGACGACATCTACTACTTCATCCGCTCGACGGAGAAGCAGGCGAACTCGTGGGAGGACCTGCCCGCCGACATCAAGAACACCTACGACCGGCTCGGGATCCCCGAGGCCGAGAAGCAGCGCCTCGTCGCCGGAGTGGCCGCCCAGTACGAGTGCCTCGCCGGTGACACGCGTGTCTGGACCGCGAACCGCGGGCTTGCGGCGATCAAGGAGATCGAGCCCGGCGACGTCGTCTTCGCGCTTGACGAGGACAGCGGACGGTTCGTGCCGGCACCGGTCAAGTCCGCCGCGCAGACCGACGTGCGGCAGACGTACCGCGTCACCGTGAACGGGCGCACGATCCGCGCCACGGACAACCACCCATTCCTCACCCTGTCCGACGAGCGCAAGCCAGAGCGCCAGCGCGCTCGCTACGCGCGGCGATGGAAGACGGTCGGCGAGCTGCGGGTCGGCGACCTCGTTGCCGTGCCACGCGACGTGCCCGGGTTCGGGGCGGCGATGGCCCTCCCCACCCTCAGCGACCCGCACGGTCGCACCCGCACGCGCGTGCCGTCGGAGACCTCGGTGGACCTGTTGTGGCTGCTAGGTCTCTTCGTCGGAGACGGCAGCCTGCAGAGCGCCGGGCGGACCCACCGCGTGCAGTTTGCGATCCCGGCCTCGCAGCCCCAGCTCCGTGACGAGCTCACCCGCGTGGTCCGCGACCTGTTCGGGCTCACGGCGATCGCTGCCGACGACGCGCGCATCGTGCTGAACTCAAGGGCCCTGGTCGAATGGATCTCCGACCTCGGCTTCGTCGGCACGGCACTGACGAAGCAGGTGCCGGCGTGGGTCTTCAGCCTGCCGCTCGACCAGCGCCTCGCGTTCCTGGGCGGCTGGGTGGACGCCGACGGCTACGTCGGTCCGGCGGTGTCCGACCCGATGAGCATCACGTCCGGGAATCGGCCGCTGCTCGAGCAGGCCTCAGAGCTGGCGCTGCTCGCCGGCCTGCGGACCAGCGGCCCGTTCGAGTTCTCGAGCAAGCACCCGTTCGATCCCGAGCGGCGGATCATCGGCTTCCGCCTCCTCGTCACCGGACCGTTCGAGCGGGTCGGCTGCCGCAACCCGGCGCGGACCGAGCGTTACGGCCGGCGACGGTACGCGCACTCCAACACGTCGGCACGCGGCACGACCTTCCGCGGGCACACGACCGACCACCTCGGCTTCGCCCGCGTCACGGCGATCGAGGAAGGGGACTTCGAACCGGTCTACGACATTGAGGTCGACGGACCGCACAACTTCGTCGCAGAGGGCATGGTCGTCCACAACTCCGAGGTCGTGTACCACAAGGTTCGTGAGGACCTCGAGGCGCAGGGCGTCATCTTCCTCGATACGGACACGGCGCTGCGCGAGCACCCCGACCTGTTCCGCGAGCACTTCACCAAGGTCATCCCGGCGAACGACAACAAGTTCGCCGCGCTGAACACCGCGGTGTGGTCGGGTGGCTCGTTCATCTGGATCCCCGAGGGCGTCAAGGTCGACGTCCCGCTGCAGGCCTACTTCCGCATCAACCAGCAGAACATGGGCCAGTTCGAGCGCACGCTGATCATCGCCGAGCCCGGCAGCTACGTGCACTACGTCGAGGGCTGCACGGCGCCGATCTACAGCTCCGACTCACTGCACTCCGCCGTCGTCGAGATCATCGTCAAGCCGGGCGCGCGCGTCCGCTACACCACCATCCAGAACTGGTCGAACAACGTCTACAACCTCGTCACCAAGCGCGCGGCGGCCTACGAGGACGCCACCATGGAGTGGATCGACGGCAACATCGGCTCCAAGCTCACGATGAAGTACCCGGCCGTGTGGCTCATGGGGCGCGGCGCCCGCGGCGAGGTCCTGTCGGTCGCCTTCGCCGGTGACGGCCAGCACCAGGACGCCGGCGCGAAGATGGTGCACCACGCGCCCGACACGTCCAGCCAGATCATCTCCAAGTCGGTGTCGCAGGGGCACGGCCGCACCAGCTACCGCGGTCTCGTCGACGTGGCCGAAGGTGCGCACCGCGTGAAGTCCAACGTCGTCTGCGACGCGCTGCTGCTCGACGAGACGGCGCGGTCGGACACCTACCCCTACATGAACATCGCCGAGGACGACGCCCAGATCGGCCACGAAGCCTCGGTGTCGCGGATCGGCGAGGAGCAGCTGTTCTATCTGCAGTCGCGCGGCGTCGAGGAGTTCGAGGCGCAGGCGATGATCGTCCGTGGGTTCATCGAGCCGATTTCGAAGGAACTCCCGATGGAGTACTCGGTGGAGTTGAACCGGTTGATCTCTCTGAATATGGAAGGCTCGGTCGGCTGATGTGAAGCCGAGGGGCGCCACTACGACCTCGGACCGCGAACCCGCCCACCCTCCAAGGTCCTCGGCCGCAGCGGCGCCCCTCTCCTTTCCTCTCGTCCGTTTCTTTCCACGCTCGTTGTCTGAAGGAAAAGCAAAGCTGTGACTGAGACGATCAAGGATCTGAGCGAGCAGGGGGTGCTGACGTTGTCGGCGCGCGCCGGGGAGCCGGAGTGGTTGCGGGATCTGCGGCAGGAGGCGTTCAAGGCGTTCTCCGACCTCGACTGGCCTGACCGCCGGGTCGGCGAGGACTGGCGCTACACCGACCCGGCACGATTCGACCTCGCGCGCCCGATCCTGGATTCGGGAACCGCTGCGCCGGCCGTCGAGTCCGCGTTGGTCGCCTCGGTCGACGATCGGGCCGGGTCGATCCGCATCATCGACGGCGGGGTCACGGCGGCGACGGTCTGCGCCGAGGCCGCCGAGCGCGGCGTGATCGTCAGCGACCTCGCGGTCGCCGCCGGGGAGCACCCCGACCTGGTCCGGGCGGCGCTCGGCACCGCGGTCGGGACGGACGAGAAGTTCGCCGCCCTCAATCTCGCCGCGTTCACCGCGGGGGCGTTCGTCCACGTGCCCGCGGAGGTCGAGCTCGACGAGCCGCTCACGGTGACCGTCCAGGCGGCCGCGCCCGGTGCCGCCCTGCCGCGCGTCCTGGTGGTCCTCGGCCACAACGCCAAGGCGACGGTCTACGTCGACCATGTCGGCGACGCCGCTCAGACGGTCGTCGAGGTCGTCGAGGTCGTCGTCGGGGAGGGCGCCCTGGCCAACGTTGTCACCGCGCAGGACTGGGGCGGCCACGTCGACCACATCGCGGCGCACACCGGCCTCGTCCACTCGAACGGCGACTACCGGCACTTCGAGATCACGCTGGGCGGGCGCACCGTCTACGTCCGCCCGGACCTCAAGCTCGACCACCGCGGCGGCAACGGCGAGCTGCTCGGCGTCTACTTCTGCGACGAGGGCCAACACGTCGAGCACCGCTCGCTGATCCACCACAACGCGTCGCACACCTCCAGCAACCTGCTGTACAAGGGCGCGCTCCAGGGCGAATGCCGTGCGACGTTCTTCGGCAACATCCGCATCGAGCCGCACGCGAAGGCGACGTCGTCCGACCAGACGAACCGCAACCTGATCCTCACCGACAGGGCGAAGGCCGACTCGATCCCGTTCCTCGAGATCGAGAACTCGGATGTGGTGCGCTGCGGCCACCACAGCTCCATCGGCCAGGTCGACGAGCTGCAGCTGTTCTACCTGGAGGCCCGCGGGATCCCGCGGCCCGAGGCGGCCAGACTGCTGGTGTTCGGCTTCTTCGGCGAGGTCACCGACCGGGTGGACCTGCCGGGCGTGCGCGAGACCGTGCTGGGCGAGGTGGAGCGCGAGATCCTCTCGGGGCCGACGACGCTGATGCACCAGCGGAGGACCTGATGGCGTTCCAGCGGGTGGCCACCGTCGGCGACCTCGTCGAGGGCACCGCCATGAAGGTCGACGTCGGCGGGGAGCCGATCTGCCTCGTCCGCCGCCCGGACGGCGAGATCCGCGCCCTCCACGACACCTGCAGCCACCAGCAGTGGTCGCTGCACGACGGCTGGGTCGGGGACAACGACATCGAGTGCTCGCTGCACGGGTCGTCGTTCGACCTCGACACCGGCCAGCCGACCTCACTGCCGGCGGTCAAGCCCGTCCCGGTCTACGACTGCAAGGTCGCCGAGGGCGAGATCCTCATCGACATCGACCGGCAGCTCAACGACGCGCCCGTCCCCCGACACTGACGACGACGACGACAAGGAACGCATACCGATGGCAGAGCTGGAGATCAAAGGCCTGACGGTCGCGGTCGAGGGCAAGCAGATCCTCGCCGGCCTCGACCTCGCCGTGGCGAAGGGCGAGACGCACGCGCTCATGGGCCCCAACGGCTCGGGCAAGTCGACGCTCGCCTACGCGATCATGGGCCACCCCGCCTACCAGATCACCGGCGGCCAGGTGCTCCTGAAGGGCACCGACGTCACCGAGCTGACCCCCGACGAACGGGCCCGGATGGGCCTGTTCCTCGCGATGCAGTACCCGACCGAGATCCCCGGGGTCAGCCTCACGAACTTCCTGCGCACCGCCGTGAACGCCACCAGCGAGACCGACATGCCGGTGCGTCAGTTCATGGTCGCGCTTCGCCGGCACATGGCCGACTTCCAGATGGACGAGAAGTTTTTGTCGCGCAACGTCAACGAGGGGTTCTCCGGCGGCGAGAAGAAGCGCTTCGAGATCCTGCAGATGGCGATGCTCGCCCCCGAGATCGCCGTCCTCGACGAGACCGACTCCGGGCTTGACGTCGACGCCCTCAAGATCGTCTCGGAGGGGGTCAACCGGCTGCGCGGCCCGGATCTCGGGGTGCTGATCATCACCCACTACACCAGGATCCTGCGCTACGTCCGGCCGGACTACGTGCATGTGATGTTCGAAGGAAGACTGGTCCAGTCCGGCGGCCCCGGGCTGGCCGAAGAACTGGAGGAGAAGGGCTATGAGCACTTGCGTCCGTAGTTTGCATCCTCGGGCGCGCACCGTACCTGCTCGGGCGCTCCGTCTCGGGCTCCGCAGGAACGGCCTTTGATGCTGCGCCCGAGACGGAGCGCCCTCGTCCACCGTTCCGCTCGGATCCCGGCATCCCCGCGGCCGTGTTGGTGCTGCAGAAGTGCTGAAAGGCTGAGTGAGGGCTGAGATGTTGGATGTGGAGAGGGTGCGGAAGGACTTTCCGCTGCTTGAGCGGCAGGTGCACGGGCGGCGGCTCGTGTACCTCGACTCGGCCGCGACCTCGCAGAAGCCGCAGTCCGTCCTCGACGCGATGACGCGGTACTACGAGACGACGAACGCGAACGTGCACCGGGGGGTCCACGCGCTCGCCGAGGAGGCCACCGAGGCGTACGAGTCGGCGCGCAACACCGTCGCCCGGTTCGTGTGCGCAGACCCGCGCGGCGTGGTCTTCACGAAGAACGCCACCGAGGCGTTCAACCTGCTGGCGTACTCGTGGGCGCGCACGCGGCTCGGCGAGGGCGACATCCTGCTGTCCACGCAGATGGAGCACCACGCGAACCTCGTGCCGTGGCAGCTCGTCCAGCCGGAGACCGGGTTCGACCTGCGCTACGTCCCGATGACCGCCGGTGGCCTGCTCGACCTTGACGAGTTCGACGCCGTCGTCGCGACCGGCCGGGTGAAGCTGTTCACCGTGACCGCGATGTCCAACGTCGTCGGCACGATCAACCCCGTCCGTGAGCTCGCGGCGAAGGTGCGGGCGGCGAACCGCGACGCCGTCGTCGTCGTCGACGGCGCCCAGAGCGTGCCGCACCTCGGCACCGACATGGTCGACCTCGACGCGGACTTCCTCTGCTTCTCCGGCCACAAGATGCTCGGGCCCACCGGGATCGGCGTCCTCGCGGGGCGGCCCGATCTGCTTGAGGCCATGCCGCCGTTCCTCGGCGGCGGCGAGATGATCTCGAACGTCACGCTCGAGGGCACCACCTACAACGAGATCCCCTACAAGTTCGAGGCCGGCACGCCGCCGATCGCCGAGGCCGTCGGGCTGGCCGCGGCCGTGGACTATCTGAGCGGTCTGGGGATGGACGCCGTCCGCGCCCACGAGGTCGAGCTGCTCCAGACCTGCATCCCCGCCCTGGAGGCCGTGGAGGGCGTCACCGTCCACGGCCCGACCGATCCTGCCAGGCGCGGCGCCGCCGTCAGCTTCGCGATCGAGGGCCTGCACCCGCACGACATCGGCACGATCATGGACCGCGAGGGCGTCGCCGTCCGAGCCGGCCACCACTGCGCCAAGCCGCTAGTGCGCACGCTCGGCTCGGCCGCCACCACGCGGGCGTCGTTCTACCTGTACAACACCACCGACGAGATCCAGGCCCTGGTCGATGCGATCGAGGCCACGAAGAACTTCTTCAAGGTGTGACGTGAGCCTCGACGACCTCTATCAAGAGATCATCCTCGACCACTACCGCAGTCCGCGGAACCGGTCCGGGGACCTCGACCCGCACGACGTCCACGTGCACCACTCCAACCCGCTGTGCGGTGACGAGCTCGACCTGCGACTGCGTGTCCAGGACGGGACCGTCGGCGCCGTCGCCTACGATGGTGACGGGTGCTCGATCTCGATGGCGAGCGCGTCGGCGATGACCGAGGCGGTCGCCGGGCGCAAGCTCAGCGACGCCGACGACCTCGCCGAGGCGTTCCGGCTGATGATGCACGGCGAAGGCGTGAAGCGGGAGGACGACCTGCTCGACGGCGTCGCGTTCCAGGGCGTCGCGAAGTTTCCCGTGCGCGTGAAGTGCGCGCTGCTCGGGTGGATGGCGCTCAAAGACGCACTGCAGACCTACTCCGAGGGGGAAGCGGAACACCGCGTGACCTATGACTGACACCGCACGCACCTGGCCCACAGAGGAAACCGACGAGGCGTTCGAGGCGACGCAGGCGTTCGCCGACGTGCCCACCGACGACGACGGCATGGCGACCGTCGACGCGATGCGCGCGGCGCTGAAGGCCGTCATGGATCCCGAGATCGGCATCAATATCGTCGACCTCGGGCTGGTCTACGACGTCGCGAAGTCGCCCGGCAAGGCGAACGTCCAGATGACCCTGACCTCCATGGGCTGCCCGCTGACCGAGCTCATCCACCAGCAGTGCACCCTGGTGCTCACCCGCCTGCCGGGCATCTCCGAGGTCGACGTCGACTTCGTCTTCTCCCCGCCCTGGTCGACCGACATGATCTCCGACGACGCCCGCGA
>JACCXR010000254.1 GCA_013696915.1 Euzebyaceae bacterium | reverse complement strand
GCCGGCGCCTGCGGGCGTCGGACGGCGAGGTCAGGCGGCGCCGGCCTCCGGCCCCGGCTCGGTGAACTCGGGTGTGAGCTCCACGAGCGCGCAGTTGGCCCGCCAGCGCTCGAGCGCCCTCTCCCCGTCCGGGAGGTTGAGCCGCCGGCCCATGCCGGCCTGACCGATGCGGTCGAACAGCGGGTCGTCGGGCGGCACGACCCGCACCGTGGCGGGCACCCGGGAGACCCGGCTGCGGGTGTCCTTCGAGCGCGCCGTGATCTCCACGCGGTCGGCCATGGGCAGCCCCGGGACCTGCTGCTCCGTCGGGCCGTCGAAGACGTACAACTTCCCGCCGTCGGCGACGTACCACACCGGCCGGTGTTGCGCGGCGGCGCCCTTGTCGGACGGCACCCCCAGCCAGACGACTGCCCCCTTCGCGACCGCCTTGGAGAACGTCTCCTGCGCCGCGACCCGCGGGTCCCCGCCCATCCCGGACTCGACGAACACCGGGATCGTGCCGGCGTCCTCGTCGTCGACGTAGAAGGTGGCGCGGTGCTCGTCGCCCGTCTCGAACTCCATGCCCTCCACGACGCTGGCGAAGCGGTCGGTGAACATCTCGCCGCGCAGCCGGATGCGGGCGGGCAGCGACCGCGCCAGGTCGCGGCCGTGCCGGTCGCTGACCACGAAGAACTCGATGTACTCGCCCTGGGGCCCCTGGTAATCGCGCACGACCGCGACCGGCCGCGCCGGCCCCGGCAGCGAGCCCTCGACCCGCACGACCGGGTCGAGCAGCGTCGGATCGACCTGGCTGGCCTCCCAGAGCTCCCGGTCGAGCACCAGGGCGTAGTGCAGGTCGGCGCGGGGCATCGTCGCGGCTCCTGACAGGCGATCGGCGATGGCGCGGCGGGACCCGGCTTGTGGCCTCTCGCCGGCGCGGAGTATAGCGAGGGCCGTGTCCATGCCTCTGGTCCGCCGCCAGTCCCCGCCGCTGCGTCCCGCCGAGGTCCGGGCCGGCCTCGTCGTCGGCGTCGCCGCCGTGTCGACCGCGGCGGTGCTGGTGCGGGTCGCGGACGCACCGGGGCTGGCCCTGGCCTTCTGGCGGTGCTTCGGCGGCGCGGTCGCGCTCGCACCGTTCGCGGTGCGCGCCCTGCGCGGCGGCGTGCGGGTCGACGGTCCCCAGCGGCGCCGACTGGCCGCTTCCGGGCTGTTCCTCGGCGCCCACTTCGGCCTGTGGATCTCGTCGCTGTCGTTCACGACGGTCGCGTCCTCGTCGGTGCTGGTGAGCATGAGCCCGCTGTTCGTCGGCCTGGGGGCGGCGCTGTTCCTGCGGGAGCCGCCCAGCCGGCGCACGTGGGCCGGCATCGGGCTGGCGGCGGCCGGCGCGGTCGCGATCGGCGCTGCGGACCTCGCGGGCGCCCCCCTGGGCGGCCGGGCGCTGCTCGGCGACGCCATGGCGTTCGCAGGTGCGGCGGTGATCGCCGGCTACCTGCTGATCGGGCGCGCGTCGCGGTCGCGCCTGCCGGTCAGCGTGTACGCGGCAATCGTCTACGGGTTCGCAGCCGCGGCGCTGCTGGCGGTGTGCGCCGTGGCCGGCGTCCCGCTGTGGGGCTACGACGGCCGGACCTGGCTCGCGATCGCCGGCCTGATCGTCGGCCCGCAGCTGCTCGGCCACACCGTCTTCAACCATCTGCTGTCCGCCCTGCCGGCCACGACCGTCGCGGTGGTGGTGCTCGCCGAGCCGCTCGGCGCCGGCCTGCTCGCGTGGATGCTGCTGGCCGAGCTGCCCACCCCCGGGTTCGCCCTCGGCGCGCCGCTCGTGCTCGCGGGCGTGTTCCTCGCCGCCGCGGGGGGCCGCCCGGTGCGGGCGGTGGATCCCCGATAGGCCGGTCCTTGAGATCATCCCGGTGGCGGTGGCCGGCTTCCCGCACGGGGCGCCCGCCTCGCCTGAAGTCAGCATCCCAGGGCGGTCGCTGCGCGACCGCCATCCCCGAGGTCATGAGAATCGCCTCGGACGAGCCTCGGCGATTCACGTATCAGCAATCCCAGGGCGGTCGCTGCGCGACCGCCATCCCCGAGGTCATGAGAATCGCCTCGGACGAGCCTCGGCGATTCACGTCTCAGGCGAGGCGGTCGAGCA
>JACCXR010000238.1 GCA_013696915.1 Euzebyaceae bacterium | reverse complement strand
CCCGTGCCGGGGCCCGCGCCCGTGGCGTTCGTGGCGCTCGACGGGCGCCGGCGCCGACGCGGGCGGTGGCGCCTGAGCGGGCGCCGGCGGCTCCTCCGCCACGGCACCCTCGACCTCGGGCAGGTCGGCGACGAGCGCCTCGAGCTCGACGTCGGTGCCGGCGGCGTAGACGGCCGACAGGCGCTCGCTGTACTCGTCGAGCGTCAACCGGTCGCGACGAACGCCTCCCGGAGCCGGACGGCGGCCGCCTCGCGGTCGGCCGTCCGGGGTCGGACGCCACGCCGGCCGGCCGCCTCAGGCTCCGCGGTCGGCGCAGCCTCCGGCCGGCGCAGGCGCAGCCGCGGGGACCGGGACCGGCAGGTCCGGGGACTGTTCGTCCGGGGCGGTGCCGGGGAATCCCGCGATGCCCGGCGTGGTCGGCGGACGCTGGGGAGAGCTCACCCCCGCAGTGTCGCCCGCGCCGGACCGCGGCGCCACCCTCTCGAGGCCGAGTGCGACGTTGACGCGGGATTCCGCGCGCACGTCGCAATCCCCGCGCCGCAGCGCAACACCACCCGCGACGCCGGCTCGGCAATTCCATGGGCGGTCGCTGCGCGACCGCCACCACCGAGGTCCTGAGAATCGCCTCCCACGAGCCTCGGCGATTCACATCGTCAGTTCCCGGGAAGGCGGAAGGTGAGGTCGGCGGGCACGTCGGCGACATCCATCTGGGCCTTCTGCAGCTTGCCGGCGTAGTCCCAGTTCAGCGACTGCCAGCGCGTGAACTGGTCGAGGACCCACACGCCCGACTGGCGGCTGCCGTTGCCGGACTTGCCGTTGCCGCCGAAGGGCAGGTGCGCCTCCGCCCCGGACGTCGAGTTGTTCACGCTGACCATGCCGGCGCTGACGCGCTCGCGGAACCGGAAGGCATGCGTCGGCGAGGTCGTGTAGATGGCCGACGACAGGCCGTACCCGTGGCCGTTCGCGAGCTCGACGGCCTCGTCGAAGTCGCCGAATGAGGCGACACCGACGATCGGGCCGAACGTCTCGGTCCGGTACAGCTCGTCCTTGGCGGTCACGCCGTCGACGATCGTGGGATGGCAGTAAAGGCCCTCCGACGGGTCGCCGACGAAGCCGTCGCGCGGGTTGTCCGCGGTGATCCGTCCGACGCCGGTGGACCCGTGCAGGGTGTGGTGGCCCTCGACGACGTCGAGCCAGGAGAGGAACCGGTCGAGGAACCGTTCCGAGATCATCGGCCCGTAGAGGACGTCGCGCAGCGGGTCGCCGACGGCCGCCGCCCGCGTCGCCCGGTCGAAGCGGACGAGGAAGGCGTCGTGGACCGACTCGTGGACGATCACGGTGCCGAGCGACGTGCACCGCTGCCCGGCAGTCCCGAAGCCGCTGAACAGCGCACCTTCGACGGCGAGGTCGAGCTCCGCGTCGGGCATGACCACCAGCGGGTTCTTGCCGCCGAGTTCCAGGCACGGGTTCTGCAGGTGCCGTCCGCAGAGCTCGCCGAGCTTGCGGCCGACCTCCGACGACCCGGTGAACCCCACCTTGTCGACCAGACCAGCCTCGAGCGCCTGGGACAGCCCCGTGAACGTGGTCGGTCCGTCGGCGAGGACAAGGTTGAGCACTCCCTCCGGGAGGCCACCGTGGAGGAACAGCTCCGCGAGCGCCTCCCCCAGGGCCGGCGCGTACTCCGCCGGCTTCCAGACGACGGCGTTGCCGCACAGCAGCGCCGGGACCAGGTACCAGGACGGCACGGCGACCGGGAAGTTGCCCGCCGTGACGATGGCGGCCACCCCCACCGGGGTGCGGAAGGTGAACAGCTGCTTGTCCGGCATCTCGCTCGGCACGGTCTGCCCGTACAGGCGCCGTCCCTCGCCCAGGAAGAAGTTGCAGGTGTCGACGACCTCCTGCACCTCCCCGCGGGACTCGGCGATGGGCTTGCCGATCTCGCGGGTCACCAGGCGGGCGAGCGCCTCGGCGTTGTCCTCGACGAGCCGGCCGATCTGCTGGACGGCCCGCCCCCGCACGGGTGCGGGGGTGGCCGCCCAGCCGGGCTGGGCGGCGCGGGCGGCGCGGCACGCATCGACGAACGTCGCCGCATCGCCGAGCAGGGCCTCGGCCACGTCGGTGCCGGTGTGGGCGGGATCGATCGACGCGATCCGCCCCCCGGGGGAGTCGGTGCGGCGCTCGCCGGCGATGATCGAGGCGACGGTCTTGATCACGGGTCTTCCTCCGGTGCGGTGACGGCGTCGCCGACGCGGATCGTGCCGCCGTCGACGATCAGGGCGTTCAGGCCGCCGCGGTGGACGAGCGGCTTGCGGAGCGGCTTGCCCGAGACCCGCTCCAGGTGGGTGCACGGCTCGCAAAGCCGCACCCCTCGCAGCGTCGCCTCGCCGACGCGGAACTCGCGGTCGACGAGGTGGTTCAGGGGGACGCCCGTGGTGACGACGTTCCGGCGCGTGTCCGACGGGTCGACGTGGGAACCGGTCTCGCGGGCGACGGCCTCCACCGCCTCGGCCTCGATGAGCGTGACCTGGCCCCACAGGCGGCCGTCCTCCGACCAGGTGCCCTCCCCTGCGGCGTAGCGGTCGCCGTCCAGGCCGACCCCGGCGACGGCCGTGGCGGCCTCCACCGGCTCCATCGGCGCGGTGGCCGCGCTCGCGACGAAGACGCCCGCGACCCGGCCGTGCACCGCGGTCACGCGGCCCGTACCCGTGTGACCACCCGCTGGAGCGCCGCGACGGCCTGGTCGAGCTCGTCCTCGGTGACCGCGAGCGACGGCCGGAAGCGCAGGCTGCGCTCGCCGCAGGCGAGGAGCAGCACGCGCTCCTCGCGGCGCAGTCGGTCCTGGGCGCCGTCGCGGGTGCCGCCGTCCGGCAGGTCGAGGGCGCACATCAGCCCGCGGCCGCGGACGTTCGTCACGACGCCGCCGGAGCTCCCGGCGAGGTCGCGGAGGCTGTCGAGCAGGCGCTTGCCGAGCTGGGCGGCGCGGTCGATCAGCCCCTCGGACTCGATGACCTCCAGCGCGCGGCGCATCCGGACCATGTCGGTGAGGTTTCCCCCCCACGTGGAATTGATCCGCGAGGAGACGGCGAAGACGTTGTCGGGGACCTCGTCGACGCGGCCGCCCGCCATGATCCCGCAGACCTGGGTCTTCTTGCCGAACGCGACCACGTCCGGCTGCACGCCGAGCTGCTGGTACGCCCACGCCGTGCCGGTCAGCCCGCAGCCGGTCTGGACCTCGTCGAGGACGACGAGCGCGTCGTGCTCGCGGCACAGCGCCTGCATCGCCTGGAGGAACTCGCCGCGGAGGTGGTTGTCGCCGCCCTCGCCCTGGATCGGCTCGGCGAGGAAGCACGCGATGTCGTGCGGGTGCGCCTCGAACGCCGCGCGGGCCTGGTCGAGGGCCCGCGCCTCGGCGGCCTCGACCTCGGCGAGGTGCTCGTCGAGCGGGAAGCGCACGGCGGGGGCGGAGATGCGCGGCCAGTCGAACTTCGGGAACCGCGCGGTCTTCACCGGTTCGGTGTTCGTGACCGACAGGGTGTAGCCGCCGCGGCCGTGGAACGCGCCGGTGAGGTGCAGCACCTTCGTGCCGAGTTCCTCGGGGCGCCCGTGGAGGGCGTTGTGCCGCGACTTCCAGTCGAAGGCGACCTTGAGCCCGTTCTCGACGGCGGCCGAGCCGCCCTCGATGAGGAACAGGTGCGGCAGCGCGGGGTCGCCGAGCACGCGCACGAACGTCGCGAGGAACTCGGCCAGGTGCACGGTGTAGATGTCGGAGTTCGCGGGCTTGTTCAGCGCGACCTCGGCGAGCGTCGCCCGGAAGTCGGGGTCGTCGGTCAGGGCCGGATGGTTCATCCCCAGGGGGCTGGACGCGTAGAAGGTGAACATGTCGAGGTAGCGGCCGCCGTCGCGGGCGTCGCGCAGCCAGGATCCACGGCTGGCCGCCGTGTCGAGGACGAAGTCGTGGCCGTCGACGAGCAGGTGGCGGCGGAGCGTGTCGAGCACGGCGGCGGGCGGGATCATGGCCTCGCTCCAGCGGTCGGGCACGCGGGGACCTCCCGTGTGGACCTCGAGTGTCCACCGTGTGGGCCGGCCGCGCGGGGTCCGAACCGTCGATGCTCCTTGCGGGCGCAGACGGTCCGTGCAAAGTTGCCGACGGTTCGTTCATCGACGGGTGGGGGCTCTGCTTGGACGGTGTGGATCGGCAGCTGCTGCAGCACCTGGCCGACGACGCGCGGCTGCCGATGGCGGAGCTCGGCCGGCGCGTGGGGCTGTCGCGAACGGCGACGCTGGCGCGTGTGCGCCGCCTGGAGGCCGAGGGGGCGATCCGCGGCTACCACGCCGACGTCACGGCCGGCGACCCGGCCGGCACGCATGCGGCCCGCGTCGGGATCGTCGTCCGCACGGCGGACGTGTCCGTGTACGTCCGCCGCCTCCAGGGGTTCGCCGAGCTCGAGGAGGTCGAGACCGTCGCGGGCGAGTACGACCTGCTCGTGCGCTTCGCCGCCGGGGGCGCCGCCCGCCTCGACGCGATCCTCGACCGCATCAACGGCTGGCGCGAGACCGTGCGCACGACCACGTTCGTCATCCTCCGCCGCTACGGGCGGTAGCGCGGCCCGGCAGCGGCGCACCGGCCAGCGCGGCGCACCGGCAGCGCGGCGCACCGGTAGCGTGGCGCACGATGCCGGACGTGGACGCCCAGGAGTTCGACCGCTGGCGCACGCAGAGCGGGCGCGCGTTGGCCACGGCGGTGCTCGCGGCCGCCGGCGACCAGCACGAGTGGGCGTGCTTCCTGGCGGAGCAGGCGGCGCAGCTGGCCGTGAAGGGCCTGCTCCACGCGGTCGGCGAGGACGCGTGGGGGCACGACCTCGCGCTGCTGGAGGGGCGGGCCGCGGCGATGATCGGCCGGTCCTGGTCCACGGGGATTGGCGACGCCGCCGCGCGGCTGTCGCGTCACTACATCGCGACGCGGTACCCCGACGCCCACGCGAGCGGTGAGCCCGGCGCGCACTACCGCAAGGCCGACGCCGATCAGGCGCTGGAGGACGCGCGGCTCGTGCTGGCGGCGGTCGACCGGGCATGGGAGACGCTCGGCGAGCATGACGGGGAGGGCGAGACGTGACCCACCCGGTGATCCAGCGCCGCCGGCAGGAGCGCGCCGAGCGGATCGGCGTCGCACGGAGGTGGGCGCGAAAGCTCGCCGACCAGCGGGCCGTCCACGCCGTGGTCGTCGTCGGCTCGGTCGCGCGCGGGGACTTCAACAAGTGGAGCGACCTCGACGTGCTCGTCGTCGCGGAGGACCTGCCGGACAGCGGCCGGGAGCGCCTGGCGCTGCTGCACGACGGCGCCCCTCCCGGGCTGCAGCCCGTGGGCTGGACGCCGGCGGAGCTGGCGCAGCGCCGGAGGCGACGGGATCCGATCGCGCGCGAGGCCGACGCGGTGGGCGTGGTCGTGTTCGGCGCGCTGCCCACGGAGCGCACCGACGGGACGTAGCGCGCCGACCGGTCAGGCGGTGGCCTCGGGGTCAGCCGTCGGCGGGGGCGTAGGACCAGTCGGCGCGCTTGCGGTCGTAGTCCTCGTCGTAGAGCACCGTGCCGGTGTCGGGGTCGATGTCGTGGATCTTCGGGACGCCGACGGCGACGGCCGGGTCGCTGGGGTTGCCGATGCGCGCGGCGAAGTCGTCGCCGAATGCGTCGAGCGTGCTCGCGACCGTCAGCGCCGCGCCGACCGGCAGGTAGCAGCGGTTGCCGTCGGTCACGGTGACGCAGCGCTTGCGGATCTCCTCGACGTCGGTCGCGGTGCCCTCCCCGGCGACGAGCCGGTCCAGACGCTCGAAGATCACGCCGGTCCCGAGCTTGCAGGCCAGGCATTGGCCGCAGGACTCGATCGCGAGGAACCGCGCGAGCATCGAGACGACCTGCACGATGTCCCGGTGCGCGCCGTAGACCATGAACCCGCCGCTGCCCAGGCCGGTGCCCGCCTCGCGGAAGGAGTCGAAGTCCATGGGCAGGTCGAGCAGTGACGGCAGGATGACCGCGTTCGACGTCCCGCTGTAGATCGCCTTGACGTCCCTGGCTCCGGCGATGTCCTCGACGAGGGTCCGCATCGGCGTCCCGAGCGGCAACTCGTAGACGCCGGGGTTGTCGCAGTCCCCGACGACGGTGAAGACCATCGTGCCCGGCGCCTCCTCGGTGCCAACGCTGCGGAACTCGTCCGCGCCGTGCGCGAGGATCCGGGCGACGTGCGACAGCGTCTCGACGTTGTTGACCGCGGTGGGATTGGGCGAGGTCATGGTCGCGAACAGGCCCTGCATGTACGGCGGCAGGATCCGGGGCATCGGCAGCTTGTGCTCGATCACCTCGATCATCGCCGACTCCTCGCCGTAGAGGTACTCGTCGGGGCCGGCGACGACCTCGACGGCGTCGACCCCCTCCCACCCGGCGACGGCGGCCCCCGCGAGCGCGTCGGCGAGCCGCTCACGTTCTCGGGTGAACCGCTCCTTCACGCCGATGTAGGCGCGGCGGGCGCCGATGGCGTGGCGGGCGACGAGCACGCCCTCGACGAGCTGGTAGGGGTTGCGGGTCAGCAGCGTCCGGTCCTTGAAGGTGCCCGGCTCGCCCTCGGCGCCGTTGCAGACCAGGTACACGGGCTGGTCCGGCCCGGCATCGCGGACCGACGCCCACTTGCGGCCGGTCGGGAAGCCGGCGCCGCCGCGGCCCCGGAGGCCGGATCGGGCGATCTCGTCGACCACCTGCTCGGGGGTCATGGTGAGCGCCCGCTCCAGCCCGCGCCCTCCCCCGGCGAGGATGTAGTCCTCCATCGAGGGGATCGGGGCCTCCGGCAGGACCGTGACGTCTTTCTCGGGCATCAGGGCACCTCTCTGACGGCGGAATCGGCAAAGGTTCACGCGCATGCAACCGTCCCGGCACCGGCCGGGCACGAACCGCCTCTACTGTGCCGTGCGGCTGGTCGCACCACCCTCGCAGCGACCGCCTTCTCCACCGGCTGCGGCGGACCTCTCGGCTCAGGTCCGCCGCAGCCCGGCGGATCAACCTCGACGCAGCACGACCGCCTGGTGGCCGGCCAGTTCGAGCGTCCGCCCCGCGTCGGCGGACTCCGTCGCGGCCGTGGTGTCGAAGACGATCGTCCATGTCCCCTCGGGCAGCTCCAGCGCAACCGCCTGTGCTCCGCAGTTCGCGGCGACGATCGTGCCGCCTCGACGGTAGGCGATCAGCGGTCCCTCATCCGTCAGCCATTCCACCGGCTCCGTGTGGAGGTCGGCGGTCTCGCGGCGGAGGCCGACGAGCCGCCGGTACCGGTGGATCGTCGAGGACTCGTCGGCGCGCTGGACCGCGACGGTGTCGCTCTCGACGCGGTTGCCGAACGGCAGCCACGCCCGGGCGGCGGTCGTGAACCCGAGCCCGGGGCCCGGCGTCCAGGGCATCGGCGTGCGGCACACGTCCCGGCTGTGCTCAAGTTCCCCGGTGCGAACGGCGATGGGGTCTTGCGCCTCCTCCGACGTGATGACCCCGTCGGGCAGCCCCAGCTCCTCCCCCTGGTAGAGGAATGGCGTGCCCGGCATGCCAAACAGGAGCGTGGACAGGACCAGCGCCCGCCGCCGGCCCACCTCCCCACCGCCGAACCGCGAGACCGCACGCGGCCGGTCGTGGCTGCCGGACACCCACGCGACCCCGCCCCGCCGGAAGCCAGCGCCGTCGACGAGCGCCCGGCGCAGCAGGTCGACGTCCCAGCCGACGTGCAGGGGGGTGAACCAGAACGCCAGGTTCAGCCCGTCGTCGTCGCGCACGTAGCGCTCGAAGTGCTCGGCCTCCAGCAGGTACACCTCGCCGAGCAGCAGGGCGTCGTAGGGGTCGGCGACCTTGCGCCACCGGCGGTAGATCTCGACGGTCCCCGGCTGGTCGCTGTCGTAGCGGTGCTCGAGGGTCTCCCAGATCGAGGCGGTCGTGCCCATCTCCACGTCGTCGGGTTCGTCCGCGACCGGGTTGTCGGGGAGATCCGGGTGCTTGACGAGCTGGTGCGCGACGTCGATGCGGAACCCGTCGACGCCGCGGTCCAACCAGAAGCGCAGGATGTCGTCGAACTGGGCCCGGACGGCCTCGTTCGCCCAGTTCAGATCCGGCTGCTCGGGCAGGAACAGGTGGCACCAGTATTGCCCGGTCGTCTCGTCCAGCGTCCAGGCGAGCCCCCCGAAGTGGCTGACCCAGTTGTTCGGCGGCCCCCCGTCGGGTGCGGGGTCGCGCCACAGGTAGTAGTCGCGGTACGGGTTGTCGCGCGACGACCGCGACTCGCGGAACCACCGGTGCTCCGAGGAGCTGTGGTTCGGAACGAGGTCGACGACGACCCGCAGGCCGAGGCCGTGCGCCTTCTCGACGACGGCGTCGAGGTCCGCCATGGCACCGAACACCGGGTCGACGCCTTTGTAGTCGGCCACGTCGTAGCCGTGATCGTGCATCGGGGAGGGGTAGAACGGCGTGATCCAGACGATGTCGACGCCGAGCCAGGCGAGGTGGTCGAGCCGGTCGTGGAGCCCCCGCAGGTCGCCGACGCCGTCACCGTCGCTGTCGGCGAACGAGCGGATGTAGACCTCGTAGCCCACCGCGCCGCGCCACCACGTCACCGGCGCACCTCGCCGACCATGGTGTCGTCCTGGGCCCAGGAGACCAGGCCCGTGTCCGCCCACGACAGTAAGTCGTCGTTCGCGGGGACGATCCGCACGGCCACGCCGTGCTCCCCGGAGGCGGCCAGGTCGAAGCTGCCGCGGTAGACGTGCACGCCGTCCTGCTCGGCGTCGCGGGACAGCGGCGTGCTGTTCGGGTCCTGCATCAGTCCGTCCGCCCGCACCAGCCCGTGGAGGAGTTCCACGCGCACGTCGTCCGGCGTGAGCTTGCCGAGCACAACCTTGACGGCGAGGTCGCGGCGCTCGCCGATCTCGGCGACGCCCTCGTCACCCTCGACCTCGACGACGGCGACGCCCTCCCAGCACTGTGCGACGTGGGCCCGCCAGATCGCGAGTTCGCGGGCGCGCCGGTTGCCGTCCTCGGTCAGCCGGCGTGCGCGCTCGGCGATCGGGATGTACAGGCCCTCGGCGTACTCGATGACCATCCGGGTGGCGAGAACCCGCGGCCCGAGCGTGCCGAGCGAGCGCCGGACGCGACCGAGCCAGCGGCGCGGGAGCGGACCCTCGGCACGGTCGTAGAACATCGGGATCAGCGTGCGCTCGAGCAGGTCGAACAGCGACTGGGCGTCAGCGGCATCCTGCTGGCCGGTGTCGACGTGGTCGTCCGCGCTGCCGATGACGAAGCCGTTCTCGCCGTCGTACATCTCGTCCCACCAGCCGTCGAGCGTCGAGCAGTGCAGCGCCCCGTTGAGCACCGCCTTCTCCCCCGACGTCCCGCACGCCTCGTAGGGCCGCCGGGGGTTGTTCAGCCACACGTCGACGCCCTGGTAGAGGACCCGGGCGAGGTCCATGTCGTAGTCCTCCACGAACACCAGCCGGGTCCGCAGCTGCGGGTCGCCGGAGTAGTGGATGAGCTCGCGGATGATGCCCTTGCCGACGTCGTCACGGGGATGGGCCTTGCCGGCGAAGACGAACTGGATCGGCCGGTCCGTCGAGGTCAACAGGGCCGCGAGGCGCTCGGGCTGACGCAGCAGGAGCGTGCCGCGCTTGTACTCGGCGAACCGGCGCGCGAACCCGATGGTCAGCGCGTCGGGGTCGAAGACCTCCTCGGTCCACGCCAGCGACGCGGGGGACTCGCCGCGCCGTTCCCGCTGGGCGAACACCCAGCCCCTGATGCGCTGGACCATGCGCTCGCGGGCGCGGCCGCGGGCGCGCCACAGGACGTCGTCGCCGATCTCCTCGGCCCGGCCCCACGCCGACGGGCTGTGCGCCCAGCCCGGCGCGAGATGGCGGTCGTAGACCGCGGTCATCTCGGGACCGACCCACGTGGCGGCGTGGACGCCGTTCGTCACCGAGGTGATCGGGACCTCGGATTCGCCGATGCCCGGCCACAGGCCAGCGAACATGCGGCGCGACACGCTGCCGTGGAGCTGGGAGACCCCGTTCGCGCACGCGGACAGCCGCAGGCCCATGATCGCCATGTTGAACTGGCCGCCACGGTCGGCGCCATCGAGCTGGCCGACCGCCATCAGCCGGTCCATGCTGATGCCGCACTCCCGCGCGAAGTGCCCGAAGTAGCGGTCCATGAGATGGCGGGGGAACACGTCGATGCCCGCCGGGACGGGCGTGTGGGTCGTGAACAGCACGGCCGCGCGGGCGGTCTCGACGGCCTCGTCGAACTCCAGGCCCTCGTGGACGACGAGCCGGCGGATGCGCTCGAGCTGCAGGAACCCCGCATGGCCCTCGTTGGAGTGGAACACCTCCGGAGGCTCTCCGACGGCCTTGCGGCTTCTGGCGAGGTCCAGGGCTCGCATGCCGCCGATGCCGAGGACGATCTCCTGCCGCAGGCGGTGCTCGACGTCGCCGCCGTAGAGCTTGTCGGTGACGGTGCGGTCCTCGGGCGCGTTCTGCGGCAGGTCGGTGTCGAGCAGGAGGAGGGGGATGCGGCCGACCTGGGCCCGCCAGATCTGGCAGCCGACCTCGTGGCCGGCCAGCTGGACCTCGACGACGACAGGAGCGCCGTCGACCTCGAGCCGCTGCAGGGGCAGGCCGTACGGGTTGAGGTCGGGGTAGCGCTCCTGCTGCCAGCCGTCCGCGTCGAGGTACTGCCGGAAGTAGCCGTGTCGGTAGAGCAGACCCACCCCGGTGAGGTGCAGCCCCAGATCGCTCGCCGCCTTGAGGTGGTCGCCCGCAAGCACGCCGAGACCGCCGGAGTACACCTGCATGACGTGGGTGAGCCCGAACTCGGGCGAGAAGTACGCCACGCGCGGCGGCCTCGGCTTCTGCTGCTGCGCCCAGCGCCGACCGGTCATGTACCGCTGGAGGTCGGCATGGACCTCTGCCACGGAGTTCAGGAACGCGGCGTCCTCGGTCAGCGCCGCAAGGCGCGCCGGCGACAGCCGTCCGAGCAGGGCGACGGGGTTGCCGCCGACCTCCTCCCAGGTGTCCGGGTCGGCCCAGCGGAACAGCTCCTGCGTCGGCGCGTGCCACGCCCAGCGGAGGTTGAGCGCCAGCTCCGACAGCGGCCGGAACTCCTCCGGCAGCGACGGGCGGACCCGGAAGGTGCGCAGAGCCTTGATCACGGGACGGGTCTCCCCCTGGGTGCGGCGGGCCACGGGTCGTGGCGTGCGGGTCGGGCGAGGGAGTCTAGGTCAGATGCGCCGGGGTCGACATGTTGGCGCGGGCTCTCGAGTCTCACCTCGAGCGCCCCGTTGTGATGGACCGATGATCTGATCAACAAG
>JACCXR010000234.1 GCA_013696915.1 Euzebyaceae bacterium | reverse complement strand
CACCCTGTACGTCAACATCCAGGCCAGCACCGGGATGACGTTCGCGATCTGGGGCCCCTGGGGCCGCGGGGGGTTCTAGCCGAGACCGGCGGGCGGCGGTGGCCAGGTCAGGCGGCGACGAGCCGTGACGTCGTGTAGCTCTTCTCGGGTGTGACGATCCGCAGCACCTGGCCGCCGCCCTGCACGCCGGCCACGATCGCGGGCAGAACCTCGAGGCGCTTCACCGGGGTCCAGTCACGCAGGTCCCGGAGTCCCTCTCCGCGGCGCCGGATCATGCCGCGCTGCAACTCGTAGGTGGAGTTCTCCGTGACGTAGACCGTGGTCTGCTCGGTGCTCATCGGCTGTCTCCTCGGGTCCGGTGGGCATGCGGGGCGCTGCTATGCCGCTGGCCGTGGTTGCCGTCGTTTCCGAGTCTTCCCACTTCGTCGTGCACCTACGCGCCGGCTCGCCACTGGGGTACTCCATCGGCAGCGGCCGCACGGACTTAAAGCCCCGACTCCGGCAGCGCCGGAGGGAGCGGCGCGCCGGGCCGCATCGTGTACCCCCTGTTACCCTGGGCCCGCGCGCCCCACCGGCGCGCCCCACCCATCTGCGAGGAGCTCGGTTGACGTTGGCCACCAGGGACGAGCAGCTGTACCAGGTCTCGGTCGAACGGCAGAAGGCGGCGCAGGCCGCCGGAAACTACGACCTCGCGGACCTGCCGGGCGCCCTGGCCGAGCCCGCCGCGGCGGCCCGGGTCGGCAAGATCCCGAAGCAGGACAAGGTGCTCAAGGGCGGCCGGTCCCTGACGTCGGTGGCCAAGCTCGTCCCCGGCGCCGCCCTGGCCGTCTTCGGCCGCCCGGAATCGCGCTGGGCGATGGCGTACTGGCGCCGCACCGGCGGGTCGGCGACCATGCCGGAGCTGTTGAGCTATGCCCGCCAGCTCGTCGGGATGACGCCGGCCGGGGATCTGGTGGTGTGCCTGTGCGGGCACGCCGGGCAGGGGCCGTGCATCCCGCTGTGGGCGCCGCGTGACGAGGTGAGCCTGACCGTCCAGCCCAACGATCTCGTCCTGCGGTTCGAGGACCTGGTCGGCAATCAGTAGGCGTGACGGCGAGCACCTCCGCGCTCCAGGCGTTCGCGCTCGAGCTCGCTGACGCCGCCGACCGCATCAGCATGGCGCACTTCGGCGGCCCCGTGCCGGCCGTCCGGAAGGCGGACGGGTCACCGGTGACCGCTGCCGACAAGGCGATCGAGGCGGAACTCCGCGCGCGCATCGCCGACGCCTACCCCGCCCACGCCGTGCTCGGTGAGGAACAGGGGGGCGCGATCGCCCCGCACACCCCGACGTGGGTCATCGACCCGATCGACGCGACCAAGAACTTCATGCGGGGCGTCCCCGTGTTCGCCACCCTGATCGCACTGGTGGTCGACGGTGACCCGGTCGTCGGCATCGCGAGCGCGCCGGCGATGGGGGAGCGGTGGACCGCCGCAAGGGGCGCGGGCGCCCGCCGCAACGGCGCGCCGGTCGGGGTGAGCGCCGTCACCGACCTGGCCGACGCCCACGTGCTGCACGGCGGCCTCGACTGGTGGCGCCACACCCCCGGGATGTGGGAGCGGCTCGGCCGGCTCAGCGACCGCGTGTGGCGGACCCGCGGGTTCGGCGACTTCTGGATGCACCTGCTCGTCGCCGGCGGCATGGCCGAGGTGGCGGTCGAGCAGGACGTCAAGATCTGGGACCTCGCGGCCCCGATCTGCATCGTGACCGAGGCCGGAGGCACCGTCACGTCGTGGGACGGGGGGCCGGCGCTGCGCTCGGGCACCGTCCTCGCCACGAACGGGCTGCTACACGACGAGGTCCGCGCGCTGCTCACCGTCTGAGGGACGCCACCTCCGCCTCGCACTCGGCGACGAAGGCCTCGGCGTTCGCGATGCGCGTCTCCATCCTGCCGAGCTCGCCGAGGACGATCGCGCGCCGCCGCCCGACCGCCTCGAGCAGGCCCTTCGTCGTCGCGTCGACCGGGCGGCGGACCTTGCGGGGTACGAGCTCCGCCCCGTCGCGCGTCCCTGCGCTGAATTCGTCGAGACGGTCCCGTTCGGACTCGAGGTAGTCGCGGTAGCGCAGCAGGTCGTCGCGCTCCTCCACCGCACGCAACAGGGTGAAGTAGGCGGCGTCGTACTCCGACTTCGCGCTCATCGGGTCCCCAGCGAGCGGGCGAGCTCGTCGAAGAGGTACGCCTCGCCGAGGCACGCCCGCCGCCAGTCCTCCAGGTGCAGGGACTCGTCGATCCCGTGGGCGCGGGTGTCCGGGTCCTCGACCCCGGTGAGCAGCGCCGGCGTCGGGTGCGCGGGATCGGCCGCGAACGCACGGGCGAAAGGCTCGACGAACGGGATCGTGCCGCCCACCCCGGTGTAGACCACCGGATGCCCGTAGGCGGCCTCGAGCGCGCGGGCAGCCGCGGCGAAGGCCGGCCCCGTCGGGTCGGCGACGAAGGGGCTGCCCGCCGCGCCCGGGGTGACCGTCACGTGCAGGCCCCAGGGCGCGTTCGCCCGGAGCCAGGCGCAGAGCAGGTCGCGCGCTCGCAGCGGATCCTGGCCGGGCGCCAGGCGCAGGCTCAACCGGGCGCGCGCCGACGGCACCAGCGTGTTCGACGAGCCGGCGACGGAGGGGGCATCCAGGCCGACGACCGTCAGGTTGGGCTGCATCCACAGGCGCCGCAGCGGATGGAGCTCGGGGTCGCCGCCGAGCTCGACGCCGGGGAGCAGGCCGGCATCGGCGCGGAACCCGTCGAGCGAAAAGTCGAGCGCCTCGAGCCGGTCGAGCTCCTCGGCGGTGGGCTCGTGGACGTCGTCGGCCAGGCCGGGGATCGCCACCGCGCCGCGTTCATCGGTCGCGGCCGCGAGCAGCTTGATCAGCCCGGTCAGGGGGTCGGGCACGGGACCGCCGTACATCCCCGAGTGCAGGGCGTGGTCGAGGCCGCGCACCTCGACCTCGCAGTCGACGAGCCCGCGCAGGAGGTAGGTGATCGCGGGGACGCCGACCTGCCAGTTGACCGAGTCCGTCAGCACCATGACGTCAGCGCGCAGCAGGTCGGCGTAGGCGTCGAGCAGCCCGGCGAGGTGCTCGCTGCCGGTCTCCTCCTCGCCCTCGACGACGACCTTCACGTTGACTGGCAGGGCGCCGCGGGCATCCAGCCAGGCCGAGACGGCGGCCGCGTGCACGCCGATGCCCGCCTTGTCGTCGGCCGCCCCGCGGCCGTAGAGGCGCCCGTCGCGCTCCACCGGATCGAAGGGGGGCGTCGACCAGGCGGCCACGTCGCCGGGAGGTTGGACGTCGTGGTGGGCGTAGAGCAGAACCGTTGGCGCGTCCGGACCGGCGCCCAACCAGTGCGCGTAGACGGCGGGATGCGCGCCGTCGACCTCGAGCAGACGGGCGTCATCGAGCCCGCGGCGGGCCAGCAGGTCGCGCACGGCCTCCGCGGCGCGGCGGACCTCCGCGGGGTCGAAGCCCGGCGCGCTGACGCTCGGGATGCGGACCAGCGCCTCGAGGTCCGCCCGGTGCGACGGCATCGCCCGGTCCAGCGCCGCCCGCACGTCGGCGAGCGTCGCCGCGGGGTCTTCGGTCGTGGTCATCTGCGCCTCGGCTGGTCGGACGGGGGACGGCCATGCTACGGACGGCCGACGCTAGCCTCCCGACATGGACGACGTCTTCCGCCATCCGGTGCCGGTGCGCTACCTGGAGGTCGACCAGCAGGGCGTCGTGTTCAACATGTGGTATCTCGCGTACTTCGACGACGCGCTCACGGGGTTCCTGGCTGCGGGCGGACTGCCGTACACCGACCTGCTGGCGGCCGGCTACGACGTCCAACTGGTGCACACCGAGATCGACTGGCGCGGCGGCGTCGGCTGGACGGACCGCGTCGAGGTGGCCGTGAGCCTGGTCCACGCCGGCCGGACCAGCTTCACGCTCGACTTCCAGGTCCTGCGTGACGGGTCGTCGGTGGTCGACGGCCGCACGGTCTACGTCGTCGTGGCGGCCGACGGCTCCGGGAAGCGGGAGATCCCGACCCTCCTGCGGCGCAGCCTCGGCGCGGAGCGGCCGCTGCGGGCCTGACGCGGGAATCGCCGAGGCTCGTCGGAGGCGATTCTCCTGACCTCGGTGGTGGCGGTCGCGCAGCGACCGTCATGGAGATGGTCGAGCCGTGACCCGTCCGGATGGGCGAGGATTGACGCGCGCGTCAACGGGCAGGCTGGCACCGGCACTTCGGAACCAAGCGACCGAACCGCTGCCGTGGTTGCTGCTGAAGGCGTTCCGATCTGCCCACCCCGAACGACACTGCCAGAGGTCGTTACGCGACCGTAACTTGACATTGACGTCAATGTCAAGCAGAGTGGACTCCTCGCCGCTCTCGCTCCTCCGCACCCAGGGAACCCACATGACCGATCTGATGACCCGCACGCTCGCGCCGAGCCCGCCGGCCTCTCCCGAAGCCGAGGGGTCGCGCGCCTTCGCCGGCACGGTCGCCGCCACACTCGCGGTGGTCGTCGCGCCGAGCACGGGGCGGTTCCGCCCCGCGATCGACGGGCGGCCGCAGGTCCGGGCGGGCGAGCTGCTCGGTCACGTGACCGGCGGGCGTGGCCGGGCCGACGAGGTCCGCAGCCCGGTGGACGCCGTCGTCGCTGACCTGCTCGTGCGCGCCGGCCAGCTGGTGGGCCGCGGCCAGGGCCTCGCCTGGCTGCAGCGGACGGACATCGACGGGCTCGGAGCGTGCTCGGCGTGAGCGCGGTCCTGGAAGGCATCGGCAAGGCGGTCCCGCCCCGCGTCGTCACGAACGCGGAGTTGGCGCAGACGCTGGACACCACCGACGAGTGGGTGCGGACGCGGACCGGCATCGCGCAGCGCTACGTCGCCGAGCGTGGGTCCGGTACCGCCGACCTCGCCGTCGAGGCCGGCGCGAACGCGCTGAAGTCGGCCGGCGGCAGCGACGTCGACGCCGTCGTGCTCGCCACGACCACCCCCGACCGGATCGTGCCGAGCACGGCGCCGGAGGTCGCAGCGCGGTTGGGCCTCGGAACAATCGCCGCGTTCGACGTGAACGCCGTCTGCGCGGGCTTCGTCTACGCGCTCGCGACCGCGGCGGGGCTGCTCGCCACCGGCGTCGCGGACCGGGTGCTCGTGATCGGCGCCGAGGTCATGACCCGCATCACCGACCCGACCGACCGGGGCACCGCGGTGCTGTTCGGCGACGGCGCCGGCGCGGTCGTGCTGCGGCGCGGCGACGCGGACGAGCCCGGGGCGATCGGCCCGTTCGACCTCGGCAGCGACGGCGACCGCGCAGACCTCCTCGCAATCCCGGCGGGCGGCTCCCGGCGCCCGGTCGACGCGACCGCGCTCGCCGAGCGGGCGAACTACCTCTTCATGGACGGCAAGGAGGTCTACCGGCAGGCCGTGACGCGGATGGTCGCGTCGAGCCGCAAGGTGCTCGACCGGGCCGGCTGGACCATCGAGGACGTGGACCGTCTCGTCGGCCACCAGGCCAACGCCCGCATCCTCAGCGCCGTGGCGGACCGGCTGGGCGTGCCGGAGGACCGCCGGGTGAGCAACGTGGCGCGCTACGGGAACACCTCCGCGGCCTCCATCCCGCTCGCGCTGGCCGACGCCGGCCTGCGTCCGGGCGAACGTCTTCTTCTGACCGCGTTCGGCGCGGGCATGAGCTGGGGATCCACGCTGATGACGTGGCCCGAGATCACGGCCGCCTGAGACGCCTGAGACCCCCTCCATCCAGCTCCTCCACCGAAAGGGAACCAGATGAGCCCCATCTACGACCGTGTCAAGAACCTGCTCGTCGACAAGTTCGGCGTGCCTGCCGACGACATCAGCCCGGAGGCGACGTTCGAGGACCTCGACCTCGACTCGCTCGACCTCGTCGAGTTCGCCCTGGCCGCCGAGGAGGACCTCGGCGTGCGCATCACCGACGACGAGGCCGCGGACCTGAAGACGCTGTCCGACACCGTCGCCCTGCTCGAGGCGAAGGGCGCGAGCGTCTGATGGCCCACCCGCAGGTCGCCATCACCGGGCTCGGGCTCGTCACCCCCGCCGGCATCGGCGTCGAGTCCAGCTGGCAGGGAGTGCTCTCCGGCGTTTCCGCCGCCGCCAAGGACCCGAACCTCGAGGGCATCGCCGTCGACATCTCGTGCCGCGTGCCGGGCTTCGACGCCGCCGCGCTGCTCGGCCCCAAGCACGCCCGGCGCCTCGACCGGTTCGTCCAGCTCGCGGTCGTCGCCGGCCGCGAGGCCGTGGCGGACGCGGGCCTCGACCCCGAGACCTGGGACGGCGCCCGCGTCGGCGTCGTGCTCGGCTGCGGGATGGGCGGCGCCGCCACGTGGGAGACCCAGCACCGCCGGATGCTCGAGCACGGGCCCGGCAAGGTGTCGCCGATGCTGATCCCCATGCTCGTGCCGAACATGGTCGCCGGCCAGCTCGCGATGGAGTTCGCCGCCTACGGCCCCAACCTCGTGACGGCGACCGCGTGCGCGTCGGGCGCGACCGCGATCGGGGTCGCCCGGGACCTGCTGCGCAGCGGCTCGTGCGACATCGTGCTCACCGGCGGAACCGAGGCCGGGCTGACCCCACTGTCCATCGCCGGCTTCGCGCAGATGGGCGCGCTGTCCGCCCGCACCGACGACCCGGGCGCCGCGTCGCGACCGTTCGACGTCGGCCGCGACGGGTTCGTGGCCGCCGAAGCCGCCGGCGTCCTCGTGCTGGAACGCGAGGACGACGCGAAAGCCCGCCGGGCCACCGTGCGTGCGCGGCTCGCCGGCTACGGCGCGTCGGCCGACGCCCACCATGCCACCGCCCCCCACCCACAGGGCGCCGGTGCCGAACGGGCGATCGTGGCGGCGCTGGCCGACGCGGGCATCGCCCCCGACGAGGTCGACCACGTGAATGCCCACGGCACCTCGACGCCGTTGAACGACGTCGCGGAGGCGCGCACGCTGCGGCGGGTGCTCGGCGACGGCTTCTCGGTGACCTCGACGAAGGGCGTGACCGGCCACTCGCTCGGCGCCGCCGGGGCGATCGAGGCCGCATTCTCGGTCCTGACGATCTCGAACGGGCTGACGCCGCCGACGGCCAACCTCGACAGCCAGGACCCGGAGGCCGACATCGACGTGGTCGCCAAGGCGCCACGCGAGGGCAACGTCGATGTCGTCGTCAGCAACTCCTTCGGTTTCGGCGGTCAGAACGCCGTCCTAGTGGTGACCGCCGCATGAGCGCCGCCGATCTGATCGACGTCACCGAGGACCGCCTCGCCCGCGTCCAGGCCCTGGTCGACCCCGACTCGTTCACCGAACTGGGGTCCCAAGCCCGGCACCGCGTCACCGCCTTCGACATGCAGCGCAAACGGCCCGCCGGCGACGGGGTCGTCACCGGCACCGCACGGATCCACGGCCGTCCGGTCGGTCTCTTCGCACAGGACCCGACGGCCCTCGGCGGGTCCCTGGGCGAGATGCACGCCACGAAGATCGCGCGCATCCTCGACTACGCCGCCCGTGCGCGGACGCCGGTGGTCGGGCTGCTCGACTCCGGCGGCGCGCGCATCCAGGAGGGCGTCGCCGCGCTCGACGGCTACGGCGAGATCTTCCGCCGCAACGTCGCGCTGTCGGGTCGGGTTCCCCAGATCAGCGTCGTCCTCGGTCCCTGCGCCGGCGGGGCCGTCTACTCGCCGGCCCTCACCGACATCGTGATCATGCAGCGCGACCGGGCCCACATGTTCGTCACCGGGCCGCGGGTCGTGAAGGCCGTGACGTTCGAGGACGTCTCGCTCGCCGACCTCGGCGGTGCCGAGGTCCACGCCTCCGCGTCGGGGGTCGCCCACCTCGTGGCCGACGACGCCGGCTCCGCGCTGGAGATGACCCGCCGCGTGCTCGGCTACCTCCCGAGCTCCTGCTGGGAGCTGCCCCCGCCCTACGCCCCCGGCGACGCCCTACCGATGCCGGCGATCCCGACCGACCACCGCGTGCCGTACGACGTCCGGGAGGTCATCGGCGGCGTCGTCGATGCGGGCAGCTTCCTGGAGCTGCAGGCGGCGTTCGCCGCCAACGTGGTCGTCGGCTTCGCGCGCATGGAGGGCCAGGCCGTCGGCGTGGTCGCGAACCAGCCGCTCGTCCTGGCCGGCTGCCTCGACATCAACGCGTCCGAGAAGGCCGCCCGCTTCGTCCGGCTGTGCGACGCGTTCGGGCTGCCGCTCGTGACGCTCGTCGACGTGCCGGGGTTCCTGCCCGGCACCGGCCAGGAGGCCGCGGGCATCATCCGCAAGGGCGCGAAGCTGCTCTACGCCTTCGCCGAGGCGAAGGTGCCGCGCGTGACCGTGGTGCTGCGCAAGGCGTTCGGCGGCGCGTACATCGTCATGAACTCCAAGTCGCTGGGCGCCGACGCCGCGTTCAGCTGGCCGGGCGCCGAGCTCGCGGTGATGGGCGCCGAGGGTGCTGTGGACGTCATCTACCGACGTGAGCTCGAGGCCGACCCTTCGCGCCGCCAGGAGGTCGTCGACCGGTACCGCGCCGAGGCCATGGCGCCGCACATCCCCGCGCAGCGACTGTCGATCGACGAGGTCATCGCGCCCGACGAGACGCGGCAGATCGTCGCCGCCACACTGCGGTCGCTGACCGGCGCGCTGCGGCCGGGCTTCCGGCACGACAACTTGCCCCAGTGATGCGTCCTTCGGAGGCATCCCAGGGGCAACAACTGCCGGAAGCCGCGCTGCGCGCGGCCCACCAAGCCCTTGCCCCAGTAGGGGGGTGAGGAGCCCCATGCTGCTCGACGGGAAGCGACTGCTCGTCACCGGTGTCCTGACCGAGGCGTCGATCGCGTACGCGGTCGCCAGGCTCGCGCAGGAACACGGCGCCGAGATCGTGCTGACCGGCTTCGGGCGGGGCATGACGATCACCGAGCGCGTCGCGAAGCGACTGCCGGCGGCCGTCGACGTCCTCGAGCTCGACGTCACCCAGCCCGAGCACCTGGACGCGACCGCGGCGGCGCTGTCCGAGCAGTGGGGCCGTCTGGACGGCGTCGTCCACGCGATCGGCTTCGCCCCGCAGAGCGCGATCGGCGGCGGCTTCCTGGCCACGCCGTGGGAGGACGTCGCCACCGCGGTGCACATCTCGACCTACTCCTACGCGGCCTTGGGGCGGGCCTTCGGTCCGCTGCTCGCGAAGGCGGGTGGCGGGTCGATCGTGGGCCTGGACTTCGACGCCTCGGTGGCGTGGCCGTCCTACGACTGGATGGGGGTCGCCAAGGCGGGGCTCGAGTCGTGCAATCGCTACCTCGCGCGGGAGCTCGGCCGGCAGGGGACCAGGGTGAACCTGGTCGCCGCCGGGCCGCTGAAGACCATGGCGGCAAAGTCCATCGCGGGTTTCACGTCGTTCGAGGACTCGTGGAGCCGGCGGGCGCCGCTGGGGTGGGACGTGACCGACGCCGAGCCCGTCGCCCGCGTCGTCTGCGCGCTGCTGTCGGACTGGATGCCCGCCGTCACCGGCGAGATCGTGCACGCCGACGGCGGCGCCCACGCGATCGGCGCCGACCTCACCTGAACCCGCCGGTCGCGTGGACGGCTGCCGAAGGACTCTGCCGGGAGCATCCCACACAACGTCGCCGACACTACGCTCGCGGTGTGACCCGTCAGGCGAGGAGCCGCTTTCCCGACCCTCGAGCAGCGCCGCGCGATGCGCCGCTGGCGTGGGGCGGCGACCTGGAACCGGCGACGCTGCTCGACGCCTACGCCCACGGCATCTTCCCGTGGCCGACTTCCGACGGGACCGTCTACTGGTGGTCCCCCGACCCGCGGGCGGTCCTGCCGCTCGACGGGCTGCACATCTCGCGGAGCCTCGCCCGCACCCTGCGCTCCGGGCGGCTGCGGTGCACGCTCGACCAGGCGTTCGCCGCCGTCGTCGCGGGCTGCGCCGACCGGCCGGGGGAGGGGACGTGGATCACGGCCGGCATGGCGATCGCCTACGAGGAGCTCCACGCCCTCGGCCACGCGCACTCGGTCGAGGTGTGGGACGCCGGGCGCACGCTGGTGGGCGGCCTGTACGGCGTCGCGCTGGGCGGGGCGTTCATGGGGGAGTCGATGTTCCACCGGGTGCCGGACGCGTCCAAGGTCGCCCTCGTCCACCTCGCCGACCGCCTGCGGGGCGCGGGCTTCGCGCTGCTCGACGCGCAGGTACCGACCCCGCACCTCGAGCGCCTCGGCGCACGGTCGGTGCGGCGCTCGGAGTACCTGCGCCGACTGGAGGCCGCGATGGCCCTCAACGCGCGGCTCACGCCGTGACGCACGACGGGCGGGGCGCCGCCGAGTGACCGCGCCCCGCCCGTCCCCCTGCGTCCTACTTCACCGCCCACTGCTCGGCGAGGTCGCCGGCGAAGGGCAGCTTGGTGTGGTTGAGGCTGTAGCCCTGGATGCACATGTAGATCCAGAGACCGAAGGTGCCGAGCCCGATCACCAG
>JACCXR010000231.1 GCA_013696915.1 Euzebyaceae bacterium | reverse complement strand
GCCGAAGACCCGCCGCCCGGGAAGCCCGCGGCGGACGGCGCGCCGCCACCCGAGCCTCCGGCCGGCGCCACGGCGCTCGAGCCCCCGGCGCCGGACCAAGACCCCGAGACCTGAGAAGGACCCGATGCGCATCGCCATCGGCGCCGACCACGCCGGGTACCGCCTCAAGCAGCACCTCGTCGGTGTCCTGCGCGACGCCGGCCACGAGGTCGCCGACCAGGGGACGGTCAGCGAGGATCCCGTTGACTACCCGCGCATCTGCGCCGCGGTCGGACGTGCGGTCGCGGGCGGGCACGCCGACCGCGGTATCGTGCTCGGCGGCAGCGGGCAGGGGGAGCAGATCGCCGCGAACAAGGTCCGCGGCGTCCGTGCCGCCCTGTGCAACGATCTCTACACCGCGCGGCTGTCCCGGTCCCACAACGACGCGAACGTCCTGGCCATGGGCGGGCGCATCGTGGCTTTCGGCCTCGCGGACGAGATCGTCACAATATGGCTGGCCACGCAGTTCGAGGGCGGCCGGCACGCCCGCCGGGTCGCCCAGCTCGCCGACATCGAATCCGAAGAGTCCAACCACGACCGGAGCGCACCATGACCTACTGGGGACCCGACTGGGACGCGCTCGCCGCGGACGACCCCGAGATCGCGCAGGCGCTCACCGACGAGCTCACCCGCCAGCGGACCAACCTCCAGCTGATCGCCAGCGAGAACCTCACGTCGCCGGCCGTCCTGGCGGCGCAGGGCAGCGTGCTGACGAACAAGTACGCCGAGGGGTACCCCGGCCGGCGCTACTACGGCGGCTGCGAGTTCGCCGACGTCGCCGAGACCATCGCGATCGACCGGGCGAAGGCGCTGTTCGGCGCCGAGCACGCCAATGTCCAGCCGCACTCCGGCGCCCAGGCTAACATGGCCGCCTACTTCGCGCTCGGGCTCAGCCACGGCGACACCGTCCTCGCGCTCGGGCTGCCGCACGGCGGCCACCTCACGCACGGGTCGAAGGTCAACTTCAGCGGCAAGTGGTTCGACATCGCGGCGTACGCCGTCCGCGAGTCGGACGAGCTGATCGACATGGACGAGGTGCGCAGCATCGCGGTGCAGCGGCGGCCGAAGGTGGTCGTCGCCGGCGCGACGGCCTACCCCCGCGTGATCGACTTCGAGGCGTTCCGCTCCGTGGCCGACGAGGTCGGCGCCGCCCTGCTGGTCGACGCCGCGCACTTCGCGGGCCTCGTCGCCGGCGGGGCCCACCCGTCGCCGGTGCCGTTCGCAGACATCGTCACGCTGACGACGCACAAGACCCTGCGCGGCCCGCGCGGCGGCGCGATCCTTTGCCGGGCCGAGCATGCGAAGGCGGTCGACAAGGCCGTCTTCCCGATGATGCAGGGGGGCCCGCTGATGCACGTCGTGGCCGCCAAGGCGGTCGCGTTCGGCGAGGCGCAGGCGCCCGGCTTCACGGGCTACGCCCAGCGCGTCGTCGCGAACGCCCGCGCGCTGGCGCAGGCGCTCGCCGGCGAGGGGCTGCGCATCGTCTCGGGCGGCACCGACATCCACTACCTGCTCGCCGACCTCACGCCCCTCGGACTGACCGGCGCGGAAGCCGAGGAGCGCTGCGACCGTGCCGGGATCTCCCTGAACAAGAACGCCATCCCCTACGACCCGCGGCCGCCGATGGTCGCGTCGGGCGTCCGCATCGGCACCGCCGCGGTCACGACCCAGGGGATGGGCACCGGGGAGATGGCGGAGGTCGCGAGCCTCATCGGACGGATCCTCAAGGCGGACTCCGAGGTGGAATCGGTGCGCGCCGAGGTGGCCGAACTCGTCGGGCGGTTCCCCCCCTATCCCGCACCCGCGGCGGGCTGAGCCGCCGGGCGCCGGGCGATCACGGTGAGCGACCTCTTCGACCACCTCGTCGTCGGAGTCGCGGCCTTCGTCACCGTCTTCGTGGCCACGCCCGTGGTGCGCTGGATCGCCCGGCGCACCGGGGCCGTGGCCGAGCCCGGCGAGCGGCACATCCACACGCGCACCACGCCCACCATCGGCGGGATCGCGATCTTCGCGGGCATCATCGCGGCGATCGCGGCGGGCTCGCGGCTGCCGTCGTTCGACACGCTGTTCCGGACCACCAACGAGCCCGAGGCGATCGTGCTGGCGAGCCTCGTGATCGTCGTCGTCGGCATGCTCGACGACACGCGCGGCATCTCCGCCCCGGCGAAGGTCGCGGGCCAGGTGCTCGCCAGCGGGGTCCTCGTGATCTTCGGACTGAGCCTGCGGTTCGTGTACCTGCCCGGCAGCCCCGGGACGATCGTCTCGCTGAACAACGACCTCGCCGCCCTGGTCACGATCGTGGCGATGGTGGCGATGATGAACGCGGTCAACCTCGCCGACGGCCTCGACGGGCTCGCGGCGGGCATCGTGACGATCGCGGCGGCCGCCCTGTTCGTGTACTCGCGGTCGGCGGACTCCCTGGCGGTCAGCGGCATCGCCTCGTCGGCCGAGATCAGGCCGATCGCGTCGTCGGCCTCGCTGGTCCTCGCCGCGGTCGTCGGGGCCTGCCTGGCCTTCCTGATCTACAACTTCAACCCCGCGTCGATCTTCATGGGCGACACGGGCGCCATGCTGCTCGGTCTGCTCCTCGCCGCCGGCGGGGTCTCGGCGGTGAGCAACACCGTGCTGCCGAGCCGGAGCGACTTCGCGGCCCTGTCCGTGCCGGTGCTCGTCCCGGCGCTCGTGCTGGCCGTGCCGTTCGTGGACACGATGTGGACCATCCTCCGACGGCTCCGCAGCGGGCGGAAGGTCTTCAGCCCGGACAAGCGCCACCTGCACCACCGCCTGATGGAGATCGGCCACTCCCATCGGCGCGCCGTCCTGATCATGTACTACTGGTCGGCGCTGCTGGCCTTCGGGGCCGTCGGGGTGAGCGTGCTGCCCCCGCCGGTGGTCGCCGCGGTGGTCGCCGCCGGCGTGGTGGTGGCGCTCGTCACCGCGGTGGTCGGGGGAGTCGGCCGCGCGCTGCGGCGGCGCCGGCAGCCGCCGACGACCGCCGGCGGGGGCGGTCCCGGGGCCGACGGGATTGTGTATCCGTTCACAAGGGCACGCCCCGATCGCACAAATATGGCCTCTGACCAGCACAAACGGGCCAGTCGGAAGGTTTGACACAGCCCCGTGCGCCTGTGTAGGCTACCCGCGCCATGACCCCCTCGGACCCGTCCCGCGGCGCTCCGTCGCGCTCGTGGGCGGCCCGGTACGAGCACGGCAGGATCGCGACGGAGACTCGTCGCGACTTCTGGGCCGACATGGACTCGGGGTGGGTCATGGTGGCCGAGCTGGTCTCCGCCACCTTCGTGTGGGGTGGGATCGGTTGGCTGCTCGACCGCTGGCTCGGCACGGCACCGTGGCTTCTGTCCATCGGCTTCGTGGTGGGATGGGCGACCGGCTTCTACCTGGTGTACCTGCGCAGCAGCGGGCGCATCGGGGGAGGGCCGGCCGGGCACCCTCCGCGGTCCAGTCCTGACGGCACGACCGAAGGCGCAGCGCATGGCAGCCACTGACTCCGACCCCTCCCAGGGGCGGGTCTCCGGTCGTGCGCCGTCATCCGCAGCACCGCAGAACTCCCGGGCCGTCGAGCTCCGGATCGCCGCGTCGGCGGTGCGGTTCGTCGCAGTCCTCGCCGTCCCCCTCCTCGGCGCCGGGTGGCTGGCCGCGGGACGTGGCGGGCTGCTCGGCGCCGGGATCGCGGTCGCGCTGGTGGCGGGGATGTTCGCGATGTCGGCGGCGCTGCTGTCCTTCGCGGCACGGCTCGGTCCCTCCGCCCTGATGGCCGCGGCCCTCGGCGGGTTCGCGCTGCGCCTGATGATCTACGCGCTGCTGATCGTGCTGCTGCGGCCGGTGGAGGCGATCCACGGCCCCACCCTGGCGGTCAGCGCCGCTGTGCTGCTCGTCGCGACGCTGACGTGGGAGGCCCGGTACGTCAGCCGGACCCCCGGCTTCTTCTGGGTCGACGCCTCGACGCCGGCGCCCGGCGATCCCGAAAGGACCCGAGCTTGATCCCGGTTCTCGCCTCCGAAGCGGGCCTGAACGACCCCTTCGTCGTGCCGCCGGTCCAGGAGCTCTTCGAGTTCCCGGCGCTGGCGTTCGAGGACACGCTCTTCGCGATCAACCGCACCGTCATCCTCATGCTGTTCGCGACCTTGATCGCGATGGCCGTCTTCGTGGTCGCGTTCCGCTCGCCGAAGGTCGTGCCCGGCAAGCTCCAGAGCTTCGCCGAGTCCATCGTCGACTTCATCCGCGAGCAGATCGCCATCCAGGTCATCGGCAAGGAAGGGCTCGTCTGGGTGCCGTTCCTCACGACCATCTTCATGTTCGTGTGGATCAACAACCTGTTCGAGATCGTCCCCTTCATCAACTTCCCGCCGACGTCGCGGATGGCCTTGCCGGCGATGCTCGCGGGCCTGATCTGGCTGGTGTTCATCGGAGTCGGGCTGGTGAAACAGGGCCCGAAGTACTTCTGGAACGTCGCCTTCCCACCCGGCGTCCCGAAGGCCATCTACCTGCTCGTCACGCCCATCGAGCTGGTCTCGACGTTCATCGTGCGGCCGTTGACGCTGGCGGTCCGGCTCTTCGCGAACATGATGGCGGGACACATCATCCTCACGATCATCTTCCTGACGATCCACGCCTTTTTGTTCTCCGGGCGGGGGACCCCGATCGGACTGGTCGCGCTCGCGGCGGCGCCGCTGCTGATCGGTTTCGAGCTGCTCGTCGGCGTGCTGCAGGCGTACATCATGACGATCCTCGCCGCCGTCTACATCGGCAGCTCCATCCACCCCGAGCACTGACAGCCCGCTGACCGTTCGAGATGCCGTCCGACGGACGGCCCCGACACGCAAGGAGTGAGCACATGGAAGGCGACATTGGCGCGATCGGCCAGGGCCTGGTCTACGGCCTGGGCGCGATCGGCCCCGGCATCGGCATCGGGTTCCTGGTCGGCAAGGCCATCGAAGCGATGGCGCGCCAGCCCGAAGCCGCCGGCATGGTCCGGACCACGATGTTCCTGGGCATCGCGTTCGTCGAGGCGCTCGCGCTCTTCGGCTTCGTGCTCAGCTTCATCATCGGCTAGCCCGACCCCCTTCGAACACCGGAGACTTCAGATGAGTACCGTCGCGACAGCAGTGCTGCTCGCCGCAGAGACCGAGGGCGGGGGCCTCCAGGTCGTCCTGCCCGCGCCGGCCGAGCTGATCTGGGGCCTCGTGGGGTTCGCCCTGCTGTTCGTCGTCCTGTGGCGCTTCGCGTTCCCGGCGCTCAACAAGATGCTCGACGAGCGGCAGCGGGGCATCCAGGGCCAGCTCGAGGAGGCCGAGTCGGCCCGCCAAGAGGCCGAGAAGCTCCGCCGGCAGTACTCCGACCAGCTCGCGGACGCCAGGTCAAAGGCCAACGAGGTCGTCGAGGAAGCGCGCGCCGACGGCGAGCGGCTGCGCGCCGACATCGTCGCCAGGGCCGAGACGGAGGCGCAGCAGATCCTGCAGCGGGCGCGCGAGGACCAGCAGGCGGAGCGCGGCCGTCTCATCCAGGAGCTGCGCGGCCAGGTCGCCGCACTGTCGGTCGAGCTGGCCGGCAAGATCGTGCAGAAGGAGCTCGACCCCCGCCAGCACCAGGTGCTCGTCGACCAGTACATCAACGAGCTCTCGGGGCTGAACTAGATGACCGACGGCCTGGACTCCAGCTACGCGCAGTCGATCTTCTCGGTCGCGCGGGCGGAGGGCGCGCTCGAGCGGGTCTCCGACGAGCTGTTCCGCTTCGCCAGGGCCGTCGACGGCAACGCCGAACTGCGGGACCGGCTGACCGACCCGTCGGTGACGGTCGACGAGAAGCTCGGCACCGTCGGTGACCTGCTGGCCCACCGCGCCCATCCGCAGACGGTCGGGGCGGCCCTGTGGGTGATCCAGTCGGGGCGGGCCCGCCAGCTGCCCGCCATCGCGGACGCCGTGGTGCGGCTGGCCGCCGAGGAGCACTCGCGGGCCGTCGCGGAAGTTCGCACGGCGATCCCGCTCGACGACGTCCGCCGCCAGCAGCTCGCCGCCGCGATCGCCGTCGCCACCGGCAAGCAGGTCGACGTCCGGATGGTCGTGGACCCGGGCGTCGTCGGCGGAGTGGTCGTGAAGGTGGGCGACACGGTCATCGACGGCAGCGTCGCCCGACGTCTCGAACAGCTCAGGGCCCGCCTGACCGGTGCCTGACCGGCGGGCGGCAGCGATACTGGCGCCACAACGACGCAGCGCAGGAGCAGCAGAATGAGCAAAGCCCTGGAGGACTTCATCTCCGTCGAGGACATCGCCAGCGTCCTCTCGGCCCGGATCGCCGACTACGACCCGCAGCTGTCGCGCCAGCAGGTCGGGCAGGTGATCCTGTCCGGCGACGGCATCGCCCGGGTCGCGGGCCTGCCCGGCGTCATGGCGAACGAGCTGCTCGACTTCGGCATCGGGCACGACGGCCAGCAGCTGTTCGGGCTCGCCCTCAACCTCGACGAGACCTCGATCGGCGCCGTCATCCTCGGTGACGCCTCGATCATCCAGGAGGGGAACGAGGTCAGGCCCACGGGCGACATCCTTTCGGTTCCGGTCGGCGACGCTTACCTCGGCCGGGTCGTGAACCCGCTCGGCGTGCCGATCGACGGGAAGGGCCCGCTCGACAGCGCGCTGATGGAGGGGACGCGCGGCCTGGAGGTGCAGGCCGCTTCCGTCGTGGACCGCCAGCCGGTCAAGGAGCCGCTGCAGACCGGCATCAAGGCGATCGACGCGATGACGCCGATCGGCCGCGGGCAGCGCGAACTGATCATCGGCGACCGGCAGGTCGGCAAGACGGCCGTCGCCATCGACACGATCATCAACCAGCGCCAGCTGTGGGGCACCGACCGGCAGGTCAAGTGCATCTACGTCGCGATCGGGCAGAAGGGGTCGACGGTCGCGGAGATCGTGAACCGCCTCGACGAGCACGGCGCGCTGGAGTACACGACCGTGGTGTCCGCGCCGGCGTCGTCACCGGCCCCCTTCCAGTACATCGCCCCGTACGCCGGCGCCGCCATCGGGGCGCACTGGATGTACAAGGGCGAGCATTCCCTGATCGTCTACGACGACCTGTCGAAGCAGGCCGACGCCTACCGCCAGCTGTCGCTGCTGCTGCGCCGGCCGCCGGGGCGCGAGGCCTACCCCGGCGACGTCTTCTACCTCCACTCCCGCCTGCTGGAGCGAGCCGCGAAGCTGTCCGACGAGCTCGGCGGCGGGTCGATGACCGCGCTGCCGCTCATCGAAACCAAGGGCGGCGACGTCTCGGCGTACATCCCGACCAACGTGATCTCGATCACCGACGGCCAGATCTACCTCGAGGCCGACCTGTTCTTCCAGGGCGTGCGGCCGGCGATCAACGTCGGCATCTCGGTGTCCCGGGTGGGCGGGGCGGCGCAGGTGAGGGGCATGAAGCAGGTGTCGGGCACGATGCGCCTGGACCTGGCGCAGTACCGCGAGCTGGAGGCGTTCGCGCAGTTCGGCTCGGAGCTCGACAAGGCGTCGCAGTCCCAGCTCGACCGCGGTGCCCGGACCGTCGAGATCCTCAAGCAGCCCCAGTTCCAGCCGGTCCCGGTCGAGGAGCAGATCGTGGTGATCTGGTCGATCACGAACGGCAAGCTCGACGACCTCCCCGTCGCCGACGTCCGCCGGTTCGAGACCGGCGTGCGGGAGTACATGCGGTCGCGCCACGGCGAGCTCCTCGAGGCCATCCGGTCCGACGGCAAGCTCGGCGACGACCGCGTCGAGACGCTGTCCTCGGCGATCGACGACTTCAAGGCCGGGTTCGACCCGTCGCAGCCCACGGGCCCCGCGGAGCCGGAGATGGAGGCGCTCGACACGCTCGGATCGCGCATCGAGGAGGACCGCAAGGAAGCCGACGACGACACGCCCGAACGGGGCCCGCTCTCCGACACCGACGCCCAACCCCCCCAGTAGGAGACCCCGCCGATGCCAGGAGCAGGCGAGATCCGGGTCCTGCGCCGCCGGATCCGCAGCGTGAAGTCGACGCAGAAGATCACGCGCTCGTTCGAGCTCATCGCGGCCAGCCGCATCGGCAAGGCGCGCCAGGCGGTCGAGGCCGCGCGGCCGTACGCGTCCGGCATCACGAGGGTGATCCGCAACCTCGCCACCGAGGGGGAGGTAGCCGCCCACCCGCTGCTCGCGCCGCACGACAGCGTCGAGCGGGTCGGGATGGTCGTCATCACGTCCGACCGGGGGCTTGCCGGCGCGTACAACACCAACCTGCTGCGGCGTGCGGAGCGGCTCGCGAAGGAAGAGCGCGACGCCGGGCGGGAGGTCGCGATCTATGCGGTCGGGCGCAAGGCCGAGGTCTACTTCCGGTACCGTAACGTCACGCCGGAGCAGACCTGGACCGGCATCACCGACCGGCCGCGCTACGCCGATGCCGCGGAGGTCGGCGCGACCGTGATCGGCGACTACCGCGACCGGCGCATCGACCGGGTGTGGCTGGTCTACACCGACTTCCGCTCTGCGCTCGCGCAGGTCTCGACCGCCGCGCGGATCCTGCCGGTCGACGTGGAGGAGTTCGCGGGCGGGGAGGGCTTCCCGGCCCAGTTCATGTTCGAGCCGGCCCCGGCCGACATCCTCGACCAGCTGATCCCGCGCTACGTCGAGCACCAGTTCTACGCCGGCATGCTCGAGTCGGCGGCCAGCGAGCACGCCAGCCGCCAGCGCGCGATGAAAGCCGCGACCGACAACGCCGGCGACGTGATCGAGGACCTGACCCGCGAGGCCAACCGCGCGCGCCAGGCGGCGATCACCACCGAGATCTCCGAGATCGTCGGCGGGGCCGAGGCCCTGTCCGGCCACAGCTGACCGTAGCGAGGGAATGCCATGACCGACCTGCAGACCGCCCCGACCGCCGGTGAGCACAACCGCCCCGACGGGCGCATCATCACCGTCGTCGGCCCCGTCATCGACGTGGAGTTCCCGCCCGGCGACATGCCCGAGATCAACTACGCGCTGAAGTTCGAGCGCGAGGTCGGCGGCGAACGGCGCACCCTCACCGCCGAGGTCGCCCAGCACATCGGCGACCGGGTCGTCCGGGCGATCGTCATGCAGCCGACCGACGGCGTGACGCGCGGGACGCCGGTCACCAACACCGGGGCCCCGATCTCCGTCCCCGTCGGGCCGGGCATCCTCGGCCACATCTACAACGTCCTCGGCGAGCCGCTCGACGTCGACATCTCCGAGATCTCGCCGGACACGTACTGGCCGATCCACCGCGACCCGCCGAAGTTCGAGGAGCTCGAGCCGCAGGCGAAGATGTTCGAGACCGGCATCAAGGTCATCGACCTCGTCGAGCCCTACGTCGAGGGCGGCAAGATCGGCATGTTCGGCGGCGCCGGCGTCGGCAAGACCGTCGTCATCCAGGAGATGATCTACCGCGTCGCCGAGCAGCACGGCGGCGTGTCGATGTTCGCCGGGGTGGGGGAGCGCACCCGCGAGGGCAACGACCTCATGCTCGAGATGAAGGAGTCGGGCGTGCTGTCGAAGACCGCCCTGGTCTTCGGGCAGATGGACGAGCCCCCCGGCGTCCGCCTGCGCGTGGCGCTGTCGGCGCTGACGATGGCGGAGTACTTCCGCGACGAGGAGCGGCAGGACGTCCTGCTGTTCATCGACAACATCTTCCGGTTCGTGCAGGCCGGCTCGGAGGTCTCGACGCTGCTGGGCCGCATGCCGTCCGCGGTGGGCTACCAGCCGACCCTGGCGAACGAGATGGGCCAGCTGCAGGAGCGGATCACCTCGACGAAGGGACGCTCGGTGACGTCGCTGCAGGCGGTCTACGTGCCGGCCGACGACATCACCGACCCGGCGCCGCACGCGACCTTCGCCCACCTCGACGCGCAGACGGTGCTGTCGCGCGGCATCTCCGAGCTGGGGATCTACCCGGCGGTGGACCCGCTGGACTCGAACAGCCGGATCCTGGACCCGCTGGTCGTCGGCGAGCGGCACTACAACGTGGCGACCCGCGTCCAGGAGATCCTGCAGCGCTACAAGGACCTGCAGGACATCATCGCGATCCTGGGGATGGACGAGCTGACCGAGGACGACAAGGTCACCGTGCAGCGCGCGCGGAAGATCCAGCGGTTCTTCTCCCAGCCGTTCTACGTCGCGGAGCAGTTCACCGGCCAGCCGGGTGTCACGGTGCCGCTGGAGGAGACCGTCGAGTCGTTCGAGGGGTTGGCCGGCGGGGAGTACGACGACCTGCCCGAGCAGGCGTTCTTCAACGTCGGCGGCATCGAAGAGGCCCAGGCCAAGGCCAAGAAGCTGGCGGAGTAGGAGGCGCCGATGGCGACCATGCAGGTGGAGGTGGTGTCGCCGGAGCAGGCGCTGTTCGCCGGTGAGGCGACCGAGGTCTACGCCCGGTCGATGGACGGTGAGATCGGCATCCTGCCCGGTCACCAGCCGGCGCTGCTGCTGCTCGACGTCGCGCCGCTGAAGGTGAAGGCCGACGACGGGCAGGAGCACGTCTTCGCGGTCCACAGCGGGTTCCTGGAGTTCAGCGACAACCGGCTGACGGTGCTCGCCGACGTCGCCGAGCCGGTCGGGGAGATCGACGTCGCCCGCGCCCAGGCCGCCCGCCAGCGCGCCGAAGAGGCACTGCGCGGCGACGCCGAGGACGCCGCGGCCCGCACCGCCCTGGCCCGCGCCACCCTCCGCACGACCATCGCCGGCGCCTGACCCGGCCCGGCCAACCGCTGGGGACACCTGGAGGCACAGATTCAGAGGCCGTTGGTGAGAGCGAGAGCGCTCGCTTTCTGGTTCTCGTTGTAGCGCTGTCCGGCGGTTGCGAGGCGGCGCAGAGTTGGACGGCGGGGAGCGGCGGAACGTCAGAGCAACGCGACCGGGAGGTTGCCTCGTCTGCGAGGCGTATGGCAGGGCGGTGAAGGCCATCACCCGCAGGGGCGAAGAGCGCCTTGCGGGCTACGAGACGCTCGAGAGGACGTCCGGCCAGGTGGACGCCGATGACCTCAAGGCGGCGCTGAACGACATGGTGGCGAGGAGGGAAAGGGGCTCTGGACTGGTCCGCGAACGTCCCAGCGCCGCACCCGACGCGGCAGTCGAGGAACCGGGAAGCGAGTCGCCCTGGCCTGACGCGCCGCTGCCCCCGCCCTTGGCAGAGATCGATCCCGCGACAGACGGCTGGCTCTACCTGAACCTGCTGTGCCTCGAAGCGCACCTCCAGCGACCGCTCGGGCCGTCGCCGCCGGCGAGCGAGAGGCAGCCAGGGGACTTGGAGGCACAAAGCAGGGGGCCATTGTGGAGAGGGTGAGGGTGCTCGCTGTGTGCGTTCTCCTTCCCGCGCTGTCTGCTGCTTGCGAGGCGGCGCAGGGCGGGAAAGCCAGCGGCACGTCAGAGCAACGCGACACGGAGGTTGCTGTCGCCTGTGAGGCGTACAACGTCGCTGTCAGCGCAGTGGTCCATGGCCCGCGCGAGAACCTGCTTGCGGGCTACGAGACGCTCGAGAGGGCGGCCGGCCAGATCGACGCCGAGGACCTGAAGGCGGCGCTGAACGACTTCGTCGCGAGCAGGGACAGCGGCTCTGGCCAGGTGGGGGACGTCCCCAGCGCCACAGCCGAGCCAGCGCCCGCGACCTCATACCCGGCGCCCGAGGAACGCGGAAGCGACGCACCTGCAACGGGGTCCGCGCCGCCGCTGGCGGAGATTGACCCCGCGACGGACGGCTACGTCTACCTGAACCTGCTGTGCTGGGAGGCGGGCCTGCTGCGACCCCCCAGGCCGTCGCCGCCGGCGAGCGAGGGGTAGCTCAAGGGCGGTCCCGGCCCCCACGAGGCGGCGGGCGACGTCGTTGACGCCGGCGAGCCGGGGACGGCGCCGGCCAGCGCCGGCTCGTCGCCGAAGACGATCAGCGCGGGCATCGCACCGCGGATTGGGATGGGCCGATCAGGTCGAAGCGGTCGAGGAAGACCGGCACGCTGTCCGCGTCGCGGAGCGGCTGTCGCTTGTCACCCTTGCTTTACAAGCTTGCCGACGCTAGGGTCGGGCAGGCAATGGCCGACACGTCGCCGTCCGTCTTCAGCTGGTCGGAACATGCCGCCCGAGCGTTTGCCGCTGCCTTGGAGGAGTTGGCGACTGGCGCGGACGTGCGGCGGCTCGGCGACCCGGTGGTGATCGGGCGTCGCGCCGCGCTCGTCGCCGCCGCCGGTCAGGTCTGGACCGACCAGCTCGGCCCCTTCTACGACTCCGACGGCGTCCGGAAGCTCCTCGGCGGCGTGAGCCGGCAGGCGGTGTCGGACCGGGCGCGCCGAGGGGTGCTGCTGGTGCTGCGGACGGGTGCCGGCCGGCTGGTCTACCCCGCGTTCCAGTTCGACCGGAACGGGACGGTGCGAGGCCTGCCCGACGTACTGGCGGTCTTCGACCTCGACGACATCTCGGCGTGGACCGTCGCCTCGTGGCTCGCGACGCCGGACCCCGATCTGGACGGTCGACGGCCGGTCGACGCGCTGCGCGACGGAGACCTCGGGACGGTCCTGTCGGCCGCGCGGGACGTGGCCGCGGGACTGGCCGCGTGACGCCGGCGGCACCCGGCCTCGGGTGGCCTCCGGACGACCCCGGCGCGCTCGAACGCTTTCCGCGCCGCACGCTGCCGGCCGACACGATCGTGCACCGGGTGCACCGCGCCGACCGCGGCCCGTGGTGGTTCGCTTCGGTGCCGGATGACCCGGCCCGCGGCGGCCGCTTCGATCTGGCGCATCCCAAGGGCGCCTGCTACGCCGCGCTGACGCCGCAGGCAGGGTTGCTGGAGGTGCTCCGCCGCCGCCCGATCGCGATCGTCCCGGCCGAGGAGATCGAGCGACGCGTCGTGACGTCGGCGCGACTGCCCCGACCTCTCGTGGTGGCCAATGCGACGGCCAAGCGCGCCTCGGCCTTCGGCGTGACGGGCGAGATCCATACGATGCTTGACCGCGCCAGGACGCGCGCCTGGGCCATGGGACTCCACCGTGCCGGCTTTCCCGCACTGCTCTCGATCCCACGCCACGACCCGCAGCAGGCGCTGCGCTCGGTGACGCTCTTCGACCGGGCGGGGGAGCACGAGCCGTTCGGCTGGCCGTGGACGTCACGGACCCAGCCCATCGATGACGGCCTGATCGCGTCGCTCGCACCGTGGGGCGTCCGGGCCGCGCCTATTCCCGCGGAGGTGCCGATCGCGCGGCCACCGGGGCGCTGAGCCGCCGGGCGGCGAAGCCACCGACACCACGCAGCTTCGGCACGGCGCGGGCCAGGGCGGGGTCGCTGCCGTAGACGAGCAGGGCCAGCATCGCCCCGTAGATCGGCAGGTGGCCGATCAGCTCCGAGCGGTCGAGGAAGAACAGGGTCGCGTTGAACGGGATGCCGGCGACGATCACGACGGCCTGCGGTGAGGCGCCGGAGATGATCAGCAGGCCGAAGGCGATCTCGACGGCGGCGGCGAAGCGGATGAACGCGAGCTCCCCGAGGTCGAGTCCGACCAGCCGGAACAGGTCGAGCGCCGGATAGCGGTCGAGGAACTCGGCGCTGATCGCGGGGTTGGTCAGCTTCTCGCTCAGCGCGACGACGATCAGGGCGACGCCCACGCAGACCCGCAGGGCCAGGAGCGGTGCCGCGAGTGTCCGTGCGTCCACCGGGCGGGCGCCGTAGCGGTCGGCGCCCGGCGGCAGCAGCGCGAGGAAGAGCGCGATGCCGAGCAGGTCCGCAGCCTCCAGCACAGCGACGGGGCCCGCCAGGACCAGCCCCAGCGGCCCGAGGGCGACGACCGCGATCGCCGCCGGCCGCAGCCGGACGCCGGTGATCAGCCAGACGCCGACGACGCCTTCGGCCAGCGCGATCGCGGGCCCGCCCGGGACCGACCCGAGCGACAGGTGCGGGGCGAGGTAGGCGTCGGTGACGGCGAGCGAGAGGAGCGAGACGCCGAGATGCACGCCCAGCAGCCGCGGGATCCACGGCGACAGCCGCCCGAGCGGGCGCAGGAGCCCAAGCTCGGGGACCGGCAGCCGCGCGGCGACCACCCGCCAGACGGCGGCCAGCAGGCATGCGGCGGCGATCAGCGCGAACGACGCCGGCGCGAACAGGAAGTCCCACTGCGGCTGGAACGCCCCGACGTCGTCGACGAACCACTTCGCGTGCGCGAGGGTGGACATGGCTTCCTCTCGGCGTGCGGCGGCCCAGGGATACCACCATGCCTCGCCGGTTCTTCCGGGCGGGTGTCCGAAGGGCGGGAGCCGGTGCCGGGGAACCGCGAGGTCGCTGGGTAGACTCGGCGACCGTATGGACGCCTTCGTGGTGCACGGCGGCCGCGCGCTGTCCGGGACGGTCCGGGTGAGCGGCGCGAAGAACTCCGCCCTCAAGCTCGTCGCCGCCGCGCTGCTCGCGGAGGGCCGGACGATCGTGCGCAACGTGCCGGACATCGTCGACATCCGCGTGATGGGCGACGTCCTCGCGCATCTCGGCGTCGGCTGGCAGCGTCGCGGCGACGCTGTGACGCTCGACGTCCCCGCCGACCTCGGCACCGAGACCCCGGCGCATCTGGTCAAGCAGCTGCGGGCCTCCATCGTGGTGCTGGGCCCCCTGCTCGCCCGCTGCGGCCGGGCCCGTGTGGCGATGCCCGGCGGCTGCAACCTCGGCAGCCGCAACATCGACATGCACCTGTCCGGGCTCGCCAGCCTCGGCGCCCGGATCACCTACGGTCCCGACTACGTAGAGGCGGTCACGCCGCAGCTCGAGGGCGCCGATCTCGAGCTGCCCTATGCGAGCGTCGGCGCGACCGAGAACCTGCTGATGGCTGCGGTCACGGCGCGCGGCACCACCCGCATCTCCAACGCCGCCAGGGAGCCGGAGATCGCCGACCTCGCGGGGCTGCTGAACGCGATGGGCGCCGGCATCAGCGGTGCGGGGACCTCGGAGGTCGTCGTCCGGGGCGTCGAGGCCCTTCAGCCGGCCGTGCACGAGGTCGTCGGCGACCGCATCGAGGCCGGGACGTTTGCGGTGGCGGCGGCGGTCACCGGCGGGGACGTGAAGATCGAGGGCGTCTCGCCGGCGCACCTGCGCATCCCGCTGGGCAAGCTGCGCGCCGCCGGGGCGGAGGTCGACGAGGGCGAAGGCTGCCTGGTCGTGCGGGGGCCGGCGAGGCCGCGCGCGGTCGACGTCGTGACCCTGCCCTACCCCGGGTTCCCGACCGACCTCCAACCCCAGTTCCTGGTGCTGCTGTCGCAGGCCGCCGGCACGTCGATGGTGACGGAGAACGTCTTCGACGGGCGGTTCTCGATCGTCGAGCACCTCCAGCGGCTCGGGGTCGACCTGCGCATCGAGGGCCACCACGCCATCGTGCGGGGCGCCAGACAGCTCGAGGGGACGACGGTCCAGGCCACCGACCTCCGCGCCGGGGCGGCGCTGGTGCTGGCCGGGCTGGTGGCGTCCGGCGAGACCGTCGTCACCGCCCCCGAGCACGTCGACCGCGGCTACGCCGACTTCGCCGGCCGGCTAGCGGCGCTCGGCGCGGACGTCTCCCGCCGCGCGTACGCGCCGGCCGCCGGCGTGGCCTGAGCGGTGCGTCGCCGGAGCCTTTGCTGAGTGGACGTCGAGCCGCGCTCGGAGCCCGCACCGGAGCAGGATCAGGCGCCGCCACCGCCACCGAACGTCCCCGACGACGGCAGGGCCGCCGCCCCGGTCGGCTGGGAGTGGTGGGACGCGGTCCTGCTCTTCATCGCCTGGCAGGTCGTGCTCGGCATCATCCTCGTCGCCGGCGCCGCGATCTTCGGCGACCTCGAGACCGAGGAGGCCCTGGGACCCGCGCTCGCGGCGCAGAACGGGTCGCTCGTGGTGCTGACGCTGGTGTGGGTGGCCGCCCGCAGCCGGCGCGGCATCGGCACGCTGCTGGGGCCGAGGCGACCGACGCTGGCGGACGTCGGCGCCGGCATCGGGCACGGCGTGGCGGGCGTGGTGGGCATCACCGTGGGCCTGGGCTCCCTCCTCCAACTGCTCGCCGGCCTGTTCGACCGGGAGCTGCCGCACGTCCAGGAGACGCTGCAGGACTCGACCAGGGCCAGCGGCATCGCGTCGTTCACGATTCTCGCGATCGTCGTGCTCGCCCCGCTGGCAGAGGAGCTGTTCTTCCGCGGGATGCTGTTCCAGGCGCTGCACAAGCGCATGCCGCTGTGGCCGGCGATCGGCCTGTCGTCGATCGCCTTCGGGATCTCCCACGTCGAGCCGGTCGTGGTCGTGCTGACGTTCGCGTTCGGCCTCTACCTCGCGTGGGTCTTCCGGCGGCGGGGGAGCCTGGTGGCGCCGATCGTCGCGCACATGATCTTCAACCTGGCCGGAGTGATCCTGATCCGGCTCGACGTCCCCCTGTAGCACCGCGTCGTTCGAAGGGTAGGCGCCAACTGCTGCGCCTACCCTTCAAACGCCGCACGGTCGCGCCGCGCGGCTCGCCCGCTTCGTCACCCGCTTCGTGCCGCCGCCGCAGGTCGCGGCCTCGCGGGGGTGCACGGACCATCCTCGTTGGAGCACCTGTCCCTGGGCCCCTACACTCGCGCGAACCGCTGCCGAAACGCCTGCCTGACCGAGGAGCCGCCTGTGGAGATCCGCAAGGTCGGGGTGGTGGGCTGCGGGACCATGGGGTCGGGCATCTGCGAGGTTGTCGCGCGCGCCGGCCTGCCGGTCGCGTTCGTCGAGGTGAGCCCGGACCGGGTCGAGGACGGGTTCGAGCGCATCGCCGGGTCGCTGCAGCGGGCGGTCGACCGGGGAAAGCTCGACGGCGCGGAGCGCGACGCGATCCTGGCGCGGATCAGCGGCGACACGGCGTACGAGACGCTGGCCGACGCCGGCCTCGTCGTCGAGGCCGTGCCCGAGGTCCTCGCGGTCAAGCAGGAGACCTTCCGCCACCTCGACCGGGTGCTCGGGCCCGACACGATCGTCGCCACGAACACCAGCTCCCTCGGCGTCATCGACGTCGCCGTCCAGACCCATCGGCCGGACCGGGTCCTCGGGTTCCACTTCTTCAACCCTGCGCCGGTGATGAAGCTCATCGAGCTCATCACGACCGTCGTGACCGCCCCCGACGTCGTCGACGTCGCCCGCCGGTTCGCCGCGCAGATCGGCAAGACCCCCGTGGTCGTCCGTGACCGCGCCGGCTTCGTGGCGAACCTGCTGCTCTTCCCGTACCTGAACCAGGCGGTCGGGATGCTCGAGGGCGGGTACGCCAGCCGGGAGGACATCGACACGGCGATGCAGCTCGGCGCCGGTCACCCGATCGGACCCCTCGCGCTCATGGACCTGATCGGCCTGGACAGCGCGAACAGCATCATGGAGCGGATGTACGAGCAGTTCCACGACGTCCGCTACGCCCCGCGGCCGCTCGTCCGCCAGCTGCTCGCCGCCGAGTTCAAGGGGCGCAAGTCCGGTCGCGGCTTCTACACCTACGCGGCCCCGAACTCCAGCAGGATCGACCCCTCCGACGCGCTGCCGCCCCCGGCGGCCGATCCGGCGCTCGTGAGCGGCTGGTCGACCGTGGGGGTCCTCGGCAGCGGGACCATGGCGGCAGGCATCGCCGAGGTCCTCGCGAAGGGCGGGTACGACGTCGTGCTGGCCGGCCGCTCGCAGGCGAAGGCCGAGGCCGCGCTCGAGCGGGTGCGGAGCAGCCTCGACCGGGGTGTCGCGAAGGGCAAGGTCGACGCCTCCGCGCGCGACGACGCCCTCGCACGGATCTCGACCGCCTCCGACGTCACCGACTTCGGCGACTGCGACCTCGTCGTCGAGGCGGTCGCCGAGACGCTCGCGCTCAAGCGCGCGGTGTTCTCCGCGCTCGACGCCGCCACGAAGCCGGACGCGCTGCTCGCCACCACGACGTCGAGCCTGCCGGTCGTCGAGTGCGCGATGGCCACGACCAGGCCGGAGCGGGTCCTCGGGCTGCACTTCTTCAACCCGGCCGCCGTGATGCGGCTCGTCGAGATCGTCCCGACCGTGCGGACCGCCCCCGAGACGCTCGACCGGGGCCGCGCGCTGGTCGCCGCCCTCGGCAAGCAGGAAGTGCTCTGCCGGGACCGGGCCGGGTTCATCGTGAACGCGCTGCTCTTCCCGTACCTGAACGACGCCGTGAAGATGCTGGAGGAGGGCTACGCGACCGTCCGGGACATCGACACGGCGATGAAGCTCGGCTGCGGCCATCCGATGGGCCCGTTCGAGCTGATGGACACCATCGGGCTCGACGTGACCCTGGAGATCACGAAGGCCCTGCACGCGGAGTTCCGTGAGCCGGGCTTCGCGCCCGCGCCGCTGCTCGGCCACATGGTGTCGGTCGGGTACCTCGGCCGGAAGGTCGGCCGCGGGTTCCTGGTCTACTGAAGATGGCCCGAGGCCGGCTGTGAGGGTGCCGGGGCCCCCGCGTGGGCGGCGGAGCCGCTTCGTGCCCGCAGACGTGCTGCGCCGTGTCCAGGCGATGCGTGAGGCCGAGGAGACCTCGGGCTCCGGCATCAGCACGCTGCTGCTGCTCGCGCGGGACGTCATACTGCTGTTGAAGGACCTCGCGGTGGACCCGCGCGTCTCCCGCGGTGACAAGCTGTTCGCGACGGCGGCGGCCGCGTACCTGGTTCTGCCGATCGACCTCGTGCCGGACTTCATCCCGGTGCTGGGTCAGGCGGACGACCTGGGCGTGGCGATCCTCGCTGTGCGCCGGCTGCTGAACGCGGCCGGATACGACGTCATCTACGAGTTGTGGCGGGGCTCGGACGAGGGTCTCGCGCTGCTGCTGACCTTGGCCGGAGTACAGGAATGAGCAAGGGCGCACGGAAGAAGCGGCAGACCCGTCCCTGGCAGAACCCCGACGCGCTGCGGGACATCGGTGACCTGCTCGCGGCCGCCCGTGAGGACGACGGGCTCGCGCTCGCCGGCTACGAGGTCCAGCGCGTCGACCCGGTGCGGGCGCTCAAGGACTACATCTGTCCCGAATGCGGGAACGTCGTGCCCGCGGGCGAGGGCCATGTCGTCGTGTGGCCACACGGCGACCCCGACCTGCGCCGGCACTGGCACCGGCACTGCTGGCGGCTCGAGGTCCGCCGCGGCGACGGCGACGGCGAGTACTGACGGGCATGGATCGCCAGATCGCGCTGGTCACCGGTGCCAGCCGCGGGATCGGGGAGGAGGCCGCCGTCGCGCTCGCCCGCGACGGGTTCGACGTTGCGCTGGCCTCCCGCTCCGTCGAGGCGCTGGAGTCCACCGCCGCCCGCTGTGGCGAGCACGGCGCGCGGACCGCAATCCTGCCGACCGACGTCACGGACGAGGCGCAGGTGCGCGCGATGGTGGCCGGCGCCGTCGACCGTCTCGGGGCGCTGCACGTCCTGGTCAACAACGCCGGGGGCAACACGTTCATGGCACCGATCGTGGACATGCGGCCGCCGGGCTTCGACAAGGGCCTGCTGCTCAACCTGACCCACGTCTTCTGGACCCTGCAGGCGGCAGGTCGCATCTTCCTCGACCAGCACGCGGGCTCGGTGGTGAACGTCGCCTCCGTCGCCGGCGTCGGCGCGTCGCCCGGGATGGCGCACTACGGCGCCGCAAAGGCCGGACTGATGTCGATGACCAGGTCCGCGGCGCACGAGTGGGGTTCCGCCGGGGTGCGGGTCAACGCCGTCGCGCCCGGTTGGATCCGCACCGACCTCAGCCGCTTCGGCTGGGACGATCCGGAGGCGGCACGGGCGATGGTGTCCCGGGCTCCGATGGCCCGCTGGGGCGAAGCTCCCGAGGTGGCCGAGGTGATCGCCTTCCTCGCCGGCCCGAAGGCCTCGTACGTGACCGGCCAGACGTTCGTGGTGGACGGGGGCCTGTCGGTCTCGCCCCTGTAGCGTCGGCAGCCGCCCGATCGCAGCGACCTTGGAGGACGTGTGAGTGGTAAGCAGCACAAGCGTGAGCTGAAGCGCCAGCGGGAGGTGAGGCGTGCGGCCGCCCGGCGGGCCGAGCGCCAGCGGACGATCCAGACGCTGATCGTGATCGGCGTGCTCGTCGCGGTCGGCGGCGTGCTGATCTTCCTCAGCCTCGACCGCCCTGCGGAGGTCGCCGAGGAGCCGACCGACGGGCTGACCGACACCCCGACCGACGGGCTGACCGAGACCCCGACCGACGCTCCGACCGCCGTGGTGCCGAACGACCCGGGGTTCACTCCCGGCGTCCCGGTGGACCCCGGCCAGCCCGCGGCGACCGGCGAGGGTGAGGTCGCCTGCGGCGGGACGGAGCCGGACGACGCGGCCGCCAGCCGCCCGCAGTTCCCGGGCGGGCCGGTGCAGGTGCTCGAGGAGGGCACCGACTACCGCGCGGTCGTCGAGACCTCGTGCGGGCAGATCGTCATCGACCTGTACGAGGACGCGGCGCCGGTCACTGTGAACAGCTTCGCGTTCCTGGCCGCGCAGGGGTTCTTCGACGGCCTGGAGATCTTCCGCAACGCGACCAGTATCGGGGCGCTGCAGACCGGCGCCGGCGGGAACGAGGCGAGCTGGGACATCGGCTACGCCGTGCCCGACGAGCTGTCGGCGGCGCAGACGGAGGCGTACCCGCCCGGCTCGGTCGCGATGGCGAACGCCGGACCGAACACGGGCGGCAGCCAGTTCTTCTTCGTCTACAACGACGCGTTCACGCTGGACCCGGCCTACACCAAGTTCGGGATGGTCACGGAGGGCCTCGAGGTGCTCCAGGAGATCGGCGCCGTCGAGGCCGGCGGCGACAGCGGCGAGACGCCCAGCCAGCGGGTCTACCTGGAGTCGGTGACGATCGAGCCGGCGCCGCTGGTCGGGGCGACCCCGCCGGCGGGCACGGAGACGCCGGCGGGCACGGAGACGCCGGCTCCGGGGGAGACCCCGCCCGTCACCGAGGCGCCCACCACCGGGACGCCGACCACCGAGACCCCCGCCCCGACCCCCACCCAGTAGCGAGGAGCCAGGAATGGACGTCGCCTGCGGCGGCAGCGTGCCCGAGGGGCACGGCGCCAAGAAGCAGCAGTACCGCAAGGCCGAGCAGGTCCTCGACGACCGCGCGCGCCACATCGCCACGATCACGACGTCGTGCGGCGTGATCGAGGTCGAGCTGTACTCCAGCGAGTCGCCGGTGACGGCGAACAGCTTCGCCTTCCTCGCCGGGGAGGGCTTCTACGACGCGACCGTCGTCCACCGCGTCGTGCCGGGCTTCGTCGTGCAGATGGGCGACCCGACGGGCACCGGCACGGGCGGGCCCGGCTACTCCTTCGCCGACGAGCTCGCCGCCGCCCGCAACCGCCGCTACCCCCGCGGCACCCTGGCGATGGCGAACGCGGGCCCGAACACCAACGGCAGCCAGTTCTTCATCTGCCTCGCCGACGCCGGCCTGCCGCCCCAGTACGCCGTCTTCGGCGAGGTCACGTCCGGGATGGACGTCGCCGACCGCATCGCCGCCCTCCCGCGCAACGGCGAGACCCCGGTGGAGACGGTCTTTGTCGAGTCGGTGCGACTCGGCTGACCGCCTGACCGGGACGGGGCGCGGCGCGGACGACCGGTTCCGTCGAGTTGACCGCTGTCCGGGAACCCCGCGGCCGACTACTCCCGGAAGGTCTGTCCCAGCGGGGTGTGCCAGGTGGCGACCTTGACGTCGAGCGTGGCGAAGTGGTCGACGTTGCGGGTGACGACCGTCAGTTCATTGACCGCCGCCACGGCGGCGATCTGCGCATCGACGAAGGACGTGCTTTGTCCCCGCGCTTCCAGCCGGGCGCGGGTCGCCGCGTGCCAGACGGCTGCCTGGCGGTCGTACGCCAGGACGTCGAGGCGAGCGACGACTTCGTCCAGGTAGCGTTCAAGTACCCGCCTGCGGCGGCCATGGGCGAGCCGCGCCATGCCGTAACGCAACTCATGGAGAACGATGGCGGCGGTGCATGACTGGCCGCCGTGCTCCTCGAGCTGCTCGAGGACGCTCAGGTCCGGCCTGGCGCGGGCCGGCTCGGACAGCACGTTCGTGTCGAGCAGGTAGCGCACGCTACAGCTCGACCGGCCGCCCTGGGGTGGCGTCTCGCAGACTGTCGAGTTCCTCGCTCAGAAGGCCAGCGGTGTCGATGCTGGCGCGGAAGCGGCGCAGCGCTTCGGTGAAGGACGAGCTTTCGGCCTGCAGCCGCTCGAAGTCGCGCGGCGCCACGACGACGGCGATCACCTGGCCGCGGCGGGTGATCCGGGTGGGCAGGCCGCTGCCGGCGCGATCGAGTAGTTCGCGGAATCGCTGTCGCGCCTCACTCATCGTCCAGGTCGTCATGCTTCCTCCGGGGCTGTCTGTACTTGTCAATGTACAGACGCGCGAGCGGTGCGGTGCGGCGGGTGCCGCCGCATCCGTGCGCGGGATCCGTCGCCGGGCGCCGGCTTGCGCGCCCACGTCGGGAGCGGGGCGGTCAGTCGTCGCGCTCGTGCTCCCCGGTGACGTCGAGCGGCGGGAGGTCCTCGAGGCTGATGCGGTCCTGCCGGACGCCGTGCTGGTAGTCCCGCATGCGCTTGGGATAGCCCACCTTGCGCGCGTCG
>JACCXR010000212.1 GCA_013696915.1 Euzebyaceae bacterium | reverse complement strand
ACGGGCTCTCCGACGGGGACGGGCTCTCCGACGGGGACGGGCTCTCCGACGGTGAAGGGCTCTCCGACGGTGAAGGGGATGGCGACGGCACCGGCTTGCTCTGGGGGGATTCCGGCGACTGCGTCGGCTCCGTCGGGGGGGGCGAGCCCTGGTTCGCGGCGAACACCAGCCCGCCGCCGCCTCCGACGAGCAGGAGTGCGGCGAGCGCGAGCAGCAGCGCCTTGCGGCGCGGCGGGCGTGGTGCTCCGAGCGGTCTCGCCCCCGGCGACGTCGGGGGCCGGCTCGTGGACGCGGGGCGGGTCGGGGCGGTCAGGTCGGCCGGGCGGACGCCCACGGGAGCGGCCTCCGCGCGGACGCCGGCGACGGGCTCCTGGTCATCCGTGTCCACGCCCAGCGGCTCCGGCGGGGTGACCGACGACCTCCCCAGCGGCTCGGACGGCGTGACCGAAGACCTCCCTGGCGGAGCCGGCGGCGGAACCGGTGGCACGACGGCGGCCGGCAGGGGCGCATCGGGCGGGGCGACGTCGGCCGTGGGGACGGGTGCAGCAGAGGGGAGCGGATCGTCCGGGAGGTCGGAGACCGCCGTGTCGCCGCGAATCCTCATCTGCGTGGGCACGAGCCCGTGGGCGCGCTGGACCTCCTGCAGCTGGCGCCCGAACTCCTCGGGGGTGGGCGTCCGCGCGGCGGGATCCTTCTCCATGGCCCGCTCGACCACGGCGCAGAAGTCGTCGGGCACGCCGGCGGGCCGCAGGTCGGGGATGGGCTTGGTGAGAATCCGCACGAGCAGCGGGTGCAGGGACTCGTCGGTGTCGCTGACGAACGCGGCGCGCCCCCGCACCAGCGCGTACAGCGTCGACGCCAGGGCGTAGGTGTCCGAACGGGCCGACGGCTTGGCGCCCTCGAGGATCTCGGGTGCGGCGTGGGCCAGGCTCGCGGTGATCGTCCCCGACTTGGTCTCCGTCCCGCCCTGCACGCGGGCGATCCCGAAGTCGCAGAGGCTCGGTTCGCCGAACGCGGAGATCAGGACGTTCTCGGGCTTGATGTCGCGGTGGAGGATGCCCGCCCGATGGGCGGTCTCGAGCGCGCCGGCCAGCTTGACGCCGATGTCCGCGGCCTCCTCCGCGGAGAAAGCCCCCTGCCGCTGGAGCCGGTCCGCGAGCGAGCCGCCCGGCATGTAGGCCATCACGATGAAGGAGAAGCCCCGCGGCGACGTCCCGGACGTGTACACGGTGACGATGTGCGGATGGTCGGTCAGGGTCCCCATCGCACGCAGCTCGGCCGAGAACCGCCGGCGGACGTCGGCGCCCAGTCCGGCCGTGCCGAGGACCTTGATGGCCACCGTCCGGCCGTAGGCCGCCTCGTGGGCCTTGAAGACCAGCCCGAAGCCGCCACGGCCGACCTCGACGGGGTCTTGGAACCCGTCGATCCCGAATCTGGCCCACGTCTCGCCGGGGCCGGGCACCTCGGCGGTGGCGTCCTCGTCCGCCGGGCTCCGGTCGCTCACGGGAGTTCCCGTCCGGCGGACGCGCGAGCGGGGCCCGTCCGTTTCAGCTCTGCCGGTAGCCCCGCCATCCGAATCGACTCCGTGTCCATCCCCGCTCGCTCACTGTGGACCCGACGGGGCGCACGTGCACCGGCGGTCAATCTAACACAGCGTAGACGTGAGCGTGGGGGCCGCCGTTTGATACCGCGTACACCAAGACGGCCCGCCCTCACCTGAAAATCCGGCACCCGGCGTGCTACCGTCAACAGCGCGCGGTCACGGCTCGTGGCGTGGCTCCGGGGTGGTTTCGGGTGGCGGGTGTTCGGTCGGCGCCTGGCGTGGACGGAGCGGGCAGGGATGCGGGTCATCACGGTTCTCGCGGCGACGGACGAGCTGGCCGCGATCGTCTTCATCGACATCGCGATCATCATCGTCGTCGCGCGGCTCATGGGCGCGGCGTTCCGGCGCATCCGCCAACCCGCCGTGGTGGGCGAGATCATCGCCGGGATCGCTCTCGGGCCGTCGCTGCTCGGCCTGCTCCCGGGTGACCTGCCCGCCCGGATCTTCCCCACCGAGGTCCGGCCGTTCCTCGGCGTGATTGCCCAGCTCGGGCTGATCATCTTCATGTTCATCGTCGGGCTGGAACTGGACCTCAACCTCATCCGCGGCAAGGAGCGCGTGGCGGCGATCATCTCCGTCACGTCCGTCGTGCTGCCGTTCGGCCTCGGGCTGGCCCTCGCCACCTACCTGCACCCCCGCCACGACGTGATCGCGGGGTTCGACGCCGTGGAGTTCCTGCCCTTCGCCCTGTTCCTCGGCGCCGCGATGTCGATCACGGCCTTCCCGGTCCTGGCGCGCATCCTCACCGACCGCGGCATGAACCGGACGCCCGTCGGCGCGCTCGCGCTCGCATGCGCGGCCGTCGACGACATCCTCGCCTGGTCGCTGCTCGCCGTCGTGGTCGCGATCGCCCGCGGCACGAGCCTCGCCACCCTGCCCACGGACGTCGGGCTGTCGGTCGTCTACATCGCCGCGATGTTCCTCATGGTCAAGCCTCTCCTCGCCCGGCTGGGCGACCGCTACCGGGCCGCCGGCAAGCTGACCCCGGAGATCCTCGCGGTCGTCCTGATCGGCATCCTCGTCTCGTCCTACACGACGGACCGGATCGGCATCCACGCGATCTTCGGCGCCTTCACCTTCGGCGCCGTCATGCCTCGCAAGGACACCGCCGCCTTCTTCCACGAGCTGCTCGAACGCCTCGAACAGGTCACCGTCCTGCTTCTGCTGCCGGTCTTCTTCATCGCGACCGGCCTCAACGTCGACATCCGGGGGCTCGGCGCCGGCGCGCTGCCCGAGCTGGGGCTGATCCTCCTGGTGGCGATCGGCGGCAAGTTCATCGGCGCGACGGTGGCGGCGCGGGCGCAGGGCGTGCGCACGCAGCAGGCGTCGGCCATCGGCGTCCTGATGAACACCCGGGGCTTGACGGAGCTGGTCATCCTGAACGTGGGCCTGTCCATCGGCGTCCTCGATCAGTCGCTGTTCACGATGATGGTGATCATGGCGATCGTCACGACGGTGATGACCGGGCCGCTGCTGCGGGCCGTCTACCCGGAGAAGCAGCTCCAGCGCGACATCGCCGAAGCCGAGCGCGCGGCGCTGGGGATCGTCGACGCCTACCGGATCCTGGTCGTGGCCGAGGCGCCGGAGAACGCCGAGCGTCTGGTCGACGTCGCGGTCGCATTGGTCGGCGACGAGCGGCCGGCGGAGATCGTGCTCTCGCGCCTGACCACCCACGCGGCCGGCGGCGAGGTCAGCTCGGGACTCGTCGCGGAGCTCGCGGCGATGGCGGGCTCGATGGGCGCGCTGAACGCGCAGGCCCGCCGGGTGGAGGGCCTGGGGATCCCGTGCACGGTCCTGTCGCGGTTCTCGGGCGACATCGCGACCGATCTTCTGGCGCAGAGCGCCTCGCTGGAGGCCGACGTGATCCTCCTCGACGCCCTGGCGGCCGGCGGTCCCGAACGGCGGGGATTCCTGCACCGGCTCTTCAGCGGCGCGTCGACCGCCGACGTGGCCGTGCTCGTCGATCCGGCCGGGCGCGGGCTGCCCCTGGACGACCCGCGGCGGGTGGCGGTGACGACGGGTGACCGGCCGCACGACGACGCCGCCGCCGAGGCCGCGGTCCGGCTCGCCAGGGGTGTCGGCGCGGAGGTCCTGTTCGTCGACGACCCCGCCCAGGGGCGGCGCCGGGCGAGGAAGACCTCGACGCTGGTCGAGGACGCCGGCCGGCTCGCCCCGTCGGCGCGCAGCGTCGCGCCGTCCCGCGGCGTCGACGCCGAGCTGGCGGGCCATGCGGCGGACCGCGCGGTCGTCGTGGTCGGGATCGACGCCGAGGGGCTGGCCGACGGCGAGTACGGTCTGCGAACGGACCGCGTCGTCGCGGCCCTGGGCTCCGCGGCGCTGGTCGTGGCCGCCGCCACCGACCAGGCGCGCGGCGGGCTCGCGGAGATGATCCGTCGTCTCGAGCGCCGGCGGTCGAGCGCGCAGTCCGCAGAGGCCGACGGTTCGGGCGCACGCACCGAGGCGGGCGCGACGGCGGTCGGCGACGCACCGGGTTCGTAGCGGGACGGGTTGGACGCGGGCCGGACGACCCGCGGGGGAACGGGAAGACCCGCCGGCCGCCGGCCGGCGGGAGGAGGATGCGCCGCGGCGCATCAGCGCGGAGGTGGGAGCCATGCCGTTGAGCCCGAGCCAGGTCACGGCGTTCGTCCTGTTGGACATCGTCCTGATCCTCGTCGCGGCGCGAGTCGTCGGGACGCTGTTCACAAAGATCGGCCAACCGCGGGTGGTCGGCGAGATCGTCGCCGGCGTCCTGCTCGGCCCCACCCTCCTGGGTGCGACGCTGTGGGGCGGCTTCAGCCCACCGGCGTGGCTGCACTGCGACGCGGCGATCGCCGCCAACCCGGCCGGGCCGATGCCCAGCCCGACGGAGTGCTTCTTCCCGTTCCAGGCTCGCGGCGTGCTCGGGGTCCTCGGTCAGATCGCACTGCTGCTGTTCATGTTCCTCACCGGACTCGAATTCGACTTCGCGCTGCTGAAGGGCAAGATCCGCGGCATCGTGCTGGTCGGGGTCGGCGTCGTGGCGGTCCCGATCGCGCTCGGCTTCGCGGTCGCCCCGCTGCTCGCCAACGACACCTTCAGGGCGGCGGAGGCCTCGGATCTCGGGTTCACGCTGTTCGTCGGCGCGATGCTCGCCGTCACGGCCTTCCCCGTCATGGTCCGCATCCTCCAGGAGAAGGGGCTGACCACCAGCCCGATGGGGGCGACCGGCATCGCCGCGGCGGCGATCTGCACGATCCTCATGTTCCTCGCGGTCGCCGCGGCGTCGTCGATCGCGGGCGGTGGGAGCGTCGGCGGCCTCGTGTTAAAGCTCGTCCTCACCGTGGTCTACCTCGCCGTGATGTTCGGGGTCGTGCAGCCGGCGCTGGCCCCGATGGGCCGCAGCTACGAGGCGCGCGGCATGACCTCCGGGACGTTCGCGACCATCCTGGTCGTGCTGTTCGCCTCCGGCTACGTGGCCCACCAGATCGGGATCAACGTCATCGTCGGCGGGTTCCTCGCGGGCATGGTCCTGCCCGCCCGCAAGGGCCTGTTCGCCGACATGACGGCCCGCCTCGCAGAGCTCACCGGCACGGTCCTGCTGCCGATCTTCCTCGCCTTCTCCGGCCTGACGACCGACTTCACGCAGCTGTCCGTCGCCGCGCTCGGGGGGATCGCCGTGTTCCTCCTCGCCGGCATCGTCGGCAAGTGGGGGGGCGGGGCCGCGTTCGCGCGCGCCGGCGGCCTGTCGTGGGCCGAGGGCAACGTCCTCGGCATCCTCATGAACTGCCGTGGGCTGCTCGTGCTCGTCGTCGCGCTCGTCGGGGTCCAGAACGGCGTCATCACCCCGGTGATGCAGCTGGGCGGCGTGCTGATGGCGCTGATCACGACCGCGATGACCGGGCCGCTGTTCGACCGGTTCATCGGCTCGGCGACCCCGGTGCCGGCCGCCGCCGCCGCGACGGCCCCGGACTCGGTCGTCCCGGGGG
>JACCXR010000206.1 GCA_013696915.1 Euzebyaceae bacterium | reverse complement strand
GCCCGGGCACGCCGAGCGCCGCGCCCAGCCGCGGGAGGGCGACGAGCGCCGTCGCGCCCTCGCCGAGGAACACGACGTGCTCGGCACGGCGGACGGGCAGGAGCTCCGCCCACCGCCACAGCCCGCCGCGGCGGCGGCCTGCCAGCGCGCCGGCGGTCAACGTCCGGCCGGCCGCCCCGAGGTCGTACCGGGCGAGCAGCGGACGCCCGTCGACCGGGTCCAGGCCGGCTAGCCGGTCCGCGGGGTACCGGACGCCGGAGGAGGAGCCCTCGAGGTGGTCGAGCGTCGAGACGCCGTCGCGCACGGGGAAGTCGTCCATCCCGGCACCCTACGCGGCCACTGATCCGCGAATCGCCGAGGCTCGTCCGAGGCGATTCTCGTGACCTCGGTGGTGGCGGTCGCGCAGCGACCGCCATGGGGTGACTGGCATGCTGGGCGCTCGATGTCACCCGACGACATGCTGATCGCGGACCTCCGGCGCGACTACGCCGCTGTGGGCCTGCAAGCCCGTGACCTCGACCCCGACCCGGTGGTGGCGTTCCGGGCCTGGCTGTCGGTGGCGGTCGAGCGGGGCGTGCCCGAGCCGAACGCCATGACGCTCGCGACGGCCGACGCCGCCGGGCGGCCCTCGGCGCGCACAGTCCTGCTGAAGGGCGTGGACGCGCGCGGATTCACGTGGTTCACCAACCACGGCAGCCGCAAGGCCCGGGAGCTCGCGGCAACCCCCCACGCGGCGCTGTGCTTCCCGTGGGTCGCCCTGGCACGCCAGGTGTGCGTGACGGGGCCGGTCACCAGGATCGACGACCGCGAGTCGGACGCCTACTTCGCCTCCCGGCCCCGCGGCAGCCGCCTGGGCGCCTGGGCGTCCGAGCAGTCGACCGTGGTGGCGGACCGGGCGGCGCTCGAACGGCGCCTTTCCGAGGTGGAGCGGACCTACGGTGGGCGCGAGATCCCGCGGCCGCCGCACTGGGGCGGGTATCGACTCGCGCCGCTGACCGTCGAGTTCTGGCAGGGGCGCCCGAACCGCCTCCACGACCGGCTGCGCTACCAGCGCGATGGCGACGGGTGGGTCGTCGAGCGCCTCGCGCCGTAGCCGCCGGTCGCGTTCAGTCCGGACGCCGACCAATCATGTTGACGGCCGCCAGCGTGAGCACCGGGTCACCGTCCTGGTTGTGCAGCGCCCCCCGGGACGTGACGATCCCCCTGTCCGGCCGGCTGCGCGAGGGGCGGGTCGCCAGGATCGTGAGCGTCCCGGTCAGGGTGTCGCCGGGGCGGACCGGCCGGGACCAGCGCACCTCGTCGACGCCGGGGGACCCGAGGCTCGCGGTCGAGTTGAGGAACCCCGGGGCGAGCAGGCCCATGAACAACGCGCAGGTGTGCCAGCCGCTCGCGATCAACCCGCCGTAGATGGACTCCCTGGCGAGCTCGGGGTCGACGTGGAACGGCTGCGGGTCGTAGCGGCGGCCGAACTCGATGATCTCCTCCTCGGCGACGGTCGTGACGCCGAGGGCGATGACCTCGCCCTCCTGCAGGTCTTCAAGGAACCTCATCGCCCGCTCCTTCCCCGCCGCGCCGGGACGAACCCGCGGCGGTGCATGCCCGGCCGCCGTCAGCCGACGACGATCTCGATGCCGGGCGGGGCGGCGAGCACCTCGACCTCGTGCCCCCGCACGCGCAGGTCGAGGCGGCCGGCGCCGAGGCCGATGCCGGTCGCGGTGACCTCCATGCCGTCGGGCAGCAGCGGCGCGCAGCGGACGACGCCGGCCGGGACGTCGGGTTCAAGCCGCAGCATCGTCCTCAGCAGGAGCAGCGGAGCGGCCGCGCTCCAGGCCTGCGGGCTGCACGCCACGGGATACGGGATTGGGAACGGCAGGTCGTCCAGCGCGGCGAAGAGCTCGGGCAGGCGCCAACCGAAGCGCTCGGCGGCGGCCAGGAGTCCTTCGGTCACGCCGCGCGCGGCGTCGAAGCTGCCGGCGCGCACCAGGCCGGCGGCCACCAGCGCGCTGTCGTGGGGCCAGATCGTGCCGATGTGGTAGCCGAGGGGGTTGTACGCCACCTCGCCGGAACCGAGCGTGCGGACGCCCCACGGGGTGGTCAGGTCAGGGGCCTCGAGCCGGGCGGCGGCGGCCGCGCCGACCTCACCGTCGAGCAGCCCCGTCCACAGGCAGTGGCCCGGGTTCGACGACGCGACGGCCAGCGGCTGCTTCTCGCGGTCGAGGGCCATGGCGACCAGGCCCTGCTCGGGCAGCCAGAAGTCGCGGACGAACGCGTCCTGCAGCGCGCGGGCGGAACGTCGGAGCCGGGCGGCCTCTGCGGGGTCACCCAACCGCTCCTCGAGCGTCGCGAGGGCCACGTAGGCGCCGTAGAGGTACCCCTGCACCTCGGCGAGCGCGATCGGCGGCTTGGCCTGCGACCCGTCGGCGTGGACCATCGAGTCGCCGGAGTCCTTCCACCCCTGATTCACCAGGCCGTCGACGTCCCCGGCGTACTCGACGTACCCGTCGCCGTCGAGGTCGCCGAACTCGACACACCACCGCAGCGCCGCCCGGGCAGCGGGCAGCAGCAGCCGGACCTGGTCGTCTCCGGCGCCCCACCGGTGGACCTCGGCCAGGAGCATGACGAACAGGGGCGACGCGTCGACCGTCCCGTAGTACGGCGTGCCCGGCGGCACCCCGAAGACCCCGGCTTCGCCGGTGCGAAGCTCGTGGAGGATGCGGCCGGGCTGCTCCCCGGTGCGGTCGTCGACTTCGCGACCCTGGAAACGCGCGAGCGACGACAGCACCTCCAGCCCGAAGCGCGGGCCGAGCAGCAGGGACTCCCAGGCGGCGAGCAGCGTGTCGCGCCCGAACAGCGCCATGAACCACGGAGCGCCCGCGGCGATGTAGGTGAGGTCGTAGCGGGGCGCCTCCACCCGGAGCCCGTGCAGGTCGGCCACGGCCGAGGCGGTGCTCTCCTCCCACCGCCGGGCGCTGCTGCGCACCTCCAGCTGCTCGCGCGGCGCAGCGTCGCGCGGCGGGTCCGCGCCGCCGCCGGCGTGCAGGTCGACCGGCTCGACGACGAGCGTGGTGCTCCACGGGCGGCCGGGCGCGGCGTCGACCCGGCAGACCAGCGCCCCGCGCTCGGCGCGGGTGGCTGCGGCATCGAGGGTGGCCGCAATGCCGAACCTGGCGCCGTCCGCCCGGACGCCGGCGGCGCCGTGGGGGACGAGCGGCTCCGATGGCGCCCGCTCCACCGTGTGCTTGAGCGGGAGCAGGTCGGCGAAGTCGGTGCCCAGACCGACGCGCAGCTCGACGCCCTCAAGCGCCCCGGAGAAGACCCGCACCGTCAACGTCTCGCGCAGTCCGGCGCCGACCTCGCGGCGCCGCAGCAGCAGGGCGGTCGGGTTCGCGAACTCGTCGACGGCCGCGACGTAGACCAACTCGGCGGCGGAGGCGCCCAGCCGCTGTGCCGACAGCAGCGCCGGCCGGCGGCCGTCCAGGGTCAGCACCAGCTGCGAGAGCACGCGGACGTCCCGGTGGAAGAGCCCCTCGAAGCCCTCCGGCTCGATTTCGCCGGCGTGCGTGGACACGCAGACGGTCGCGCCGGACACCAGCGTGAGCAGCTGGTCGACGCTCTCGTGGTCGGTTGGCAGGAGCCGTCACCCCTTGACACCGGAGGCGGCGACCCCGGAGATGAAGTAGCGCTGGAAGGTGAAGAAGATGATCGCGACCGGGATCGTGGTGAGCAAGGAGCCGGCCATCAGGAGCGGGAAGTCGAGCTGCTCGCCGCCCGCGCCGCGGAGCAGCGCGAGGCCGACCGGGAGCGTCCGCAGCGACGGGTCCGACGGCGCCGCGATCAGAGGATGCAGGAACTCGTTCCACGAGCCTTGGAAGCTCAGGATCGTCAGGGCGATCAGACCCGGCGCCGCGAGCGGCAGGATGATGCGCCAGAACGTCTGGAAGATCGTCGCGCCGTCCATCCGCGCCGCCTCCTCCATCTCCTTCGGGATGCTCTCGAAGAACTGCTTCATCAGGAAGATGCCGAAGGCGTCGACCGCGAGCGGCAGGATCAGCCCGGCGTATGAGTTCAGCAGGCCGAGCTGACCGAGGACGATGAACCGGGGGATCGCCAGGACGATCCCGGGCACGGCCAGGACGCCGACGACGAGGGCGAAGACGGCGGCCCTGCCGGGGAACTTCAGCCGGGCGAGCGCGTAGCCGGCGAGGCTGTCGAGGAACAGCCGCCCGAGGGTGACGAACGTCGTCACGACGGCGGAGTTGAACGCCCAGCGCGGGAGGTCGACGGCGGCCATCGCCCGGTAGGCCTCGAACGTGACCTGCTGCGGGATCAGTCCGAGGGGGTTGGCCTGCACCTCCGCGCGCGTCTTGAACGAGGTCGCGATAGCGAGTGCGAACGGCATGATGAACGCCAGCGCGAAGAGGATCAGGACGGCGTAGCCGAGGATGCGCTTGCCGATCCTCTTCCACGTCGGCTGCCCCGCGTCGACCGGCGCGGCTGCCGCGGCGGGGGCGGTGGCGGGCTGGGGGGAACTGGTGGAGATGTCGGTGCTCATGCGTGCGTCCTCACACCTCGTCGGGGTTCACGACCCTGCGCTGGATCAGCGTGAGGACGATGATGATGATGAACAGGATGAACGCGACCGCCGTGGCGGTGCCCATGGAGGAGCCCCGGAAGCCCTCGCGATAGACCAGGTAGGCGGGCGTGAGCGTCGTCTTCTGGGGCCCGCCCGCCGAGATGGCGAAGATCTGGTCGAAGACCTGCCAGGTGCCGATCAACCCGATCGTGAGCACGAAGAACAGCGTCGGTTTCATCATCGGCAGCGTCACGTGGCGGAACCGCTGCCAGGCCGTGGCCCCGTCGACCATCGTCGCCTCGTCGACCTCGTTGGGGATGCCCTGGAGGCCGGCGAGGAACACGAGCATGAGCGTCCCCAGCGTCGTCCACGTGGCGAGGATCATGATCGCGTACATCGTCACGCTCGGGCCGGAGATCCACTGCCACAGCGTGAGGCCCATGACGGAGTTTTCGGCCAGGAAGGTCGGCGGCGTGGTCACGCCGAAGACGCTGAACAGGTTGTGGAAGACGCCGTTGGCGTTCTCCAGCCAGTTCATGTTGTCGCTGGCCAGGATGGGGTTGAGCAGGAAGTTGATCGCGCCGGTGCGCTGGAAGAGGAAGATGAAGATCAGCGAGATCGCGATCGAGCTGGTGATCGACGGGAAGTAGTACGCGGTGCGGAAGAAGCTCTTGCCGCGCAGGAACTTCTGGTTGACGACGACGGCGAGCAGGAAGGCGATCGCGGTCTGCGTGGGCACGACCCCGAGCACGTAGTAGAGGTTGTTGCGTATCGCCAGGGCGAAGTCGAACCGCTTCACCCCCTGCTCCAACAGCAGCGCCCGGTAGTTGTCCACGCCCACGAACGTCGACTGCCCCGGGGGCGTGAAGCCGTTCCAGTCCCGGAAGCTGATCCACAGGGCCATGAGGATCGGCACGATCAGGAACACCACCAACCCGATGAGGACGGGGGTGACGAAGGCCCAGCCGGCGATGGCCTCGCTGGTCTGCAGGCGTCGGCGGACCGCGTTCATCCTCCCAGCACGCCCTGGCCGGCCTGCTCGGTCGACGACAGCACCTGGTCGATTTCCCGGTTGCCGGCGGCCACCCCCTGGATGCCGTCGTTCAGCGTGTCGACGGCGTCCTGGAACCCCGGGACGAACTGGAACGCGTGGGCGTAGTCCGCGCCCTCGAGGAACGGGTCGAGGCCCTCGTTGGCCTCCAGCCAGTCGTCCGCGATCGACTGCCGCGACGGCATCACCGGGAACTGGCTGGTGTACTCGAGCATCGCCTCCGGGCCGACGAGGTAGTTGACGAGGTCCCACGAGGCGTCGGGGTTCGCGGCGTTCGCTGCGACCCCGTAGCCGACCGTGAAGGCGAACGTGCCCGGGCCGGCCGGACCCTCGGGCAGCGGAGCGGCGGCCCACTCGACGTCGGGGAAGGTGTCCCGCATGAAGCCGACCATCCAGTTGCCCTCGATGGTCATGGCGGCCTTGCCCTGGCCGAAGGCCTCCCCGGGCCAGCCGGCGTCGAGCTCCGTGGCCGTGGCGGCGTAGCCCTGCTCGTACAGGCCCTGGAGGTACTCGAAGGCCTCCGTGACCTCCGGCGAGTTCACCGTCATCTCGGTGAACTCCTCGTCGGTCACCGCGCCGCCGTTCTGGAACATGAAGGCGCCCCAGCGGGGGTACTCGGCGCCGAGGACGAGCCCGACGCGGTCCTCGGTCGTGAGCGCTTCGGCGGCGGCGGCGAGCTCCTCCCACGTCGTCGGCGGTTCGATGCCGGCCTCGGAGAGCGCGGCGACGTCGTACTCCAACGCCAGCGTGGAGAAGTCCTTCGGCGGCGCGTACCACGTGCCGTCGTAGCTCATCGCCTCGACGAGCGAGGGGTAGAAGTCGTCGGGGTCGTCGATCATGCCCTCCGCGGGGGCGAGCACGCCGGCCTCGGCGAGGTCGGGCAGCCGCAGGTCGCCGACGTAGAAGACGTCCGGCGGCTGGCCGCCCGCGAAGGCGGTCTGCAGGGTCGTGTCGTACTCCGGCTGGAACACGAGCTCGACGGTGTTCCCGGTCTCCTCGCTGTACTGGTCGACGATCGCCTGGAGCGCGGCGTCCTCGGCGGGGCTGGATGCGGCGCCCCACAGCTGCAGGGTCTGCCCGCCCTCGGCGCCCGTCTCACCCCCAGCCGTCTCGCCGCCGGCGGCGGTCTCGCCGCCGGTCTCGTCGGCCGGCGGGGCGTCCGCCTCCTGGAAGCCCGACCCGCCCGAGCAGGCGGCGAGCAGCGTGGCGGCGATCAGAGCGGTGATGCGGAACAGCCATCGGGACGGCATTTCGGCTCTCCTTTGCGTGTGACGGGTCTGGGTCATGAGCTCTGGCGGACGACGAGTTCGGGCGTGAGCAGAACCCCGTCGGGATCGGGCGCGGCGCCGGCGATTCGGGCGGTGAGGAGGCCGACGATCGTGCGGCCGACCTGCTCCAGCGGTTGGCGGATGCTGGTGAGCGGGGGCAGCAGGTGGGGCGCCACCGGGCTGTCGTCGAAGCCGACGACGCCGAGGGCGGCGCCGGCCTCCACGCCCCTGGTGCGCGCCGCGGCGAGCGCGCCGATGGCGATCAGGTCGCTGGCCGTGACCACCGCGGTGGGGGGATCGGCGAGCCGGAGCAGGTGATCGAGCGCTTCCGCACCGGTCCGTGGGCCGTCCTCGCCGCGCACGCAGAGCGCCGGGTCGGGGGCGCCGAGGCCCGCGTCGGTCAGGCCGGTCACCCACCCCTCGGCCCGGCGGTCGCCGGTCGCCGAGCCCTCCGGCCATCCGATGAACGCGATCCGGCGGTGACCCCGGGCGGCGAGGTGGGCGACGGCTGACGCGACCCCCGTGCGGCCGTCGACGTCCACCCAGCTGTACGGCACGTCGATGTTGGTGCGGCCGAACACGACGAACGGCACGCCGCGCTCGCTCAGCCAGGACACGCGGGAGTCCCCGTAGTCCGTCTCGCTCAGCACGAAGCCGTCGACGGTGCCGGTGGCCACGAGGTCGGCGTGCGCGTCGACCTCGTCGCGCTCGTCGTCGGGCGTGAACAGCAGCAGGTGGTAGCCGTCGGCGCGGGCCGCTTCCGTCAGCGCGTGGAGGAAGCGGTCGAGCAGCGGATTGCCGCCGCTGCTCCCCCCCGGGATGCGGTAGCCGACGAGTCGCGAGGCGCGGGCCTGGAGGTTGCGCGCCATCCGGTTCGGGCGGTAGCCAAGGTCGTCGATCGCCGCCTGGACCCGCGCCCGGGTCTGCGGGTGCACCCGCTCAGGCGAGTTCACGACGTTCGAGACCGTCTGGCGCGAGACGGCGGCCGCCTCGGCGACGTCGTTCACGGTGGGCGCGCGGCCGGCACCGTGCCGGGGGCTGGTGATCAGCCGACCGTGCCGCGCCATGGGACCGCCTCGCCTCAGAGCGGATTTGAACGATCAAAACGTACGCACACCGATGGTCTCGCTGTCAAGCCCTTTCTTCTTTCAGACGGTGAATCGCCTCACGACTGCGAAGGCATCCTCGTGACCTCGGTGGGGCGCGTCGGGCAGCGACGGCCATGAGACGCTTGGAATCGGCCGGTTCAGCTGGCCAGGCGCCCCCGACGGTGCAGACCGCGCTCCTGCGCCCAGCGGTCGAGTCCGCCGGTCACGAGTTCGTCGACGAACGGCACGACGCCCTCCGCGCCGTCGGCGCGCAGGTCGAAGGTCTTGATGTAGTTGTGGCAGGCCTCGCAGGCGTCTATGCGCACCCACGACTGCCCGGACAGCGCGTAGGGCCGCGAGCGGTGGGGGTCGCGCTCACCGCACGCCGGGCACGCGAGCAGCGGATACGCCCACCTCCCGGCACACCGTCCGCACACGAGCCGCCGGCACGGTCTCGCGGTGCCGGCCTGGGCTCCGGACGCATCGGTGAGCAGGGACAGCCAGGCTGTGCCGCCGCACCACGGGCACGCGGGGCGCCCCCACTCGCCGGGGGACGGCCCTGGCACGGCCCGGGTCGCGAGCTCCAGCGGCGGTGCGCCGGCGACGACGATCCAGAACGCGGACGCCGGAGGGGGCGGGCCGTCGCCGGAGAGCCATCCGGACACGCTGCGCCGGCGCTCGTCCGCGGTCGCGCCGATCAGGTGCAGACCCGACTGCTCCAACGCCGCCGGAAGTCCCGTCGGCAGGGCCGCGAGGAGCGCTCGCACCGCCCGGTCGATCTCGGAGACGACCGCGCCCACGAGCCGGTGGAGGGCGAGGAGCGGGTAGCGGCCCTGGGCGCGACGCTCGGCGGCGGGCAGGCTCGCCCGCTCGGCGCTCTTCACGACGTGGGCGGCGGTCGTCCTCCCCACCTGGTGCTCCAAGACGGCGAGGTGGAGCACCATCGCCTGCCGCGACCGGTCGCCCGTCGACGCGATCTCGCGGGCGCGGAGCAGCCGGCAGGCGAATTCGCCGGGTCCTCCCTGCGACGGCCTCACGGGCACGCCGAGGTCGCACGCCTCATGTCGACTCTCCGGTCTGGCGGGGGCTGGGCCGGTACCGCGAGGCCCGTACGCTAGGTACTGCATGGCCCGGGCGTCAACGACGCGCGCTCCCGCGCCCGTGCGCCGCGAGCAGCGGGACGAAGACCTCGTCGGGGGTGAGACTCCCGTGCTGCGACACGAGCTCGGATTCCTTCGGCTGGTCGGGGTCGGCGAAGCCCACCGGGGCGTGCGCCGCCAGGACCACGTCGCCGACCCGGTGGCGGACCTCGGTCGATCCGCCCTCGCCGAGCCACCCGTCGTCGAAGAGCTCGTCGCGGGAGAACAACCAGGCGAGCTCGCCGAAGCAGGCGCGGGCGACGTCCAGCAGATCATCCGCCGCTCCCGGCCGCGCGTGGAGCGAGCGGAACCGGCTCTCCCCCGAGTAGGCCTGGACGAGGGGGGCGAGCTCGGCGAGCGACAGCATGCGCTCCGGCCCGACGTCGACCTGGCCGTGGTCGGCCGTCACGACGAGCGCGCAGTCCTCCGGCAGCCGGTCGAGCAGCAGGCCGATCATCCGGTCGACCTCGGCGAGCTCCGCGTCGAAGAAGCCGCTCGCGAGTCCGTAGGCGTGCGCCACCTTGTCGAGGCCGTCGTAGTAGGCGTAGACGAAGCGCCCGCCGGCGACGACCAGCCGGCGGACGTGCTCGACCAGGGACGAGGTCGTCTGCCAGCCGACGAACCGACTGTCGCGCAGGTGCGCGGTCGTGAAGCCGGTGTCGCGGAACTCCGCCCGGGTCACGACCGGGACGGACTTGCCGAGGAACGGCGGCACGGGCTGCACGCGCGCGGGATCGGGGGGCTTCCCCCCGCCCTTCGGGACCTGCCACCGCAGCACGTTGAGCACCTGCCCGGCGACGCGCATCCGGTAGCCGACGACGCCGTGCTCGGCGGGGACGAAGCCGGTGGCGATGGAGGTCAGCCCGGCGGCGGTGGTGGTCGGCGCGGCGGCGGTGATGGCACCGCCCTGCAGCGCCCCGAGCTCCGGTAGCGCGTGCCGGCGGTCGGCGAGCGCCGTCCAGCCGAGGCCGTCGAGCACGAGCAGCACGACCCGTGCGGCGG